>OMVH01000019.1 GCA_900314365.1 uncultured Prevotella sp.
ATCGACTACAACGTCTACCATACTAAAGCACCACAGATATGAAAGACATCACTATCTCGGCAAAACGTCAGAAGCACGAACTGCTGACATGGCTCGTCTGCTTCGCCATCTCATTCGTCCTCAATGTCTACGCCATCATCGCCTACGAAAGTTCGGCCATAGAGCTTGTCACCTCGCTCCTCTATGTCATCTGCTTCTCGCTGGTACTTTATGTCGCGTGGGGCTGTCTGCGGATAATCGGACATTTCGTATTCAAGAACACTAAACATAATAACAAAAAACAAGTATGACAACACGCCGACAATTCATCAAAGACATGGGCTTGGCAGCCGCCGGACTCTCGCTGGGCTCGACAGGAAGCCTCTTTGCCCATCCCCTGTCATCGAAAGAACATCAGGAAGCCCGCAAGGACAAAGTGAAAATCGCATATATCGGCATAGGCAACCGCGGCGAGCAGGACATTGAGGAGTTTGCCAAGACTGGCCTCGTCGATGTAGTAGCCCTCTGTGATGTCGACCTCGACGGCAAGCAATGCCAAAAGGTGCTCAACATGTATCCTAAGGCTAAACGTTTCCGCAATTTCCGCGAGATGTTCGAGAAATACAGCTCACAGTTCGATGCTGTCTGTGCGGCAGTGCCCGACCACATGCATTTCCCCGTGGCCATGATGGCCCTCGACTATGGCAAGCATATCTATCTGGAAAAGCCCATGTGCCGTACCTTCCACGAAGGAGAGCTCATGATAGCCAACGCCAAGAAACATCCTAACGTAGTGACTCAAGTGGGAAACCAAGGGCATTCCGAGGCCAACTACTTCCAGTTCAAGGCATGGAAGGATGCCGGTATCATCAAGGACGTAACGGCCGTAACGGCCCATATGAACTCACCACGCCGTTGGCACAACTACGACGCCAACATCATCACCTACCCCGGCGCACAGCCCATTCCGCAGAATATGGACTGGGATACCTGGCTTGGTGCATGCCAGTATCATACTTTCAGCGACAAGTACCACCAGGGCAACTGGCGCTGCTGGTATGACTTCGGCATGGGTGCACTCGGCGACTGGGGGGCTCACATCCTCGACACCATCCACGAATTCCTCAACTTAGGACTGCCCTATGAGGTGACTATGAAGTACGCCAAGGGACATAATGACTACTTCTATCCTTTCTCCTCTACCATTCTCTTCCGCTTTGGTGCCCGCGACGGCATGCCTCCCTGCGACATAACATGGTATGACGGTATCGATAATCTGCCACCTCTGCCCGCCAACTACGGTGCCAACACGCAGACCGCAAATGTGCCTTCAACCAACCAGGGCGACCCCAAGCCAATGAAGCTCAATCCTGGAAAGATTATCTACACGCCTACCCTTACATTCAAGGGCGGCAGTCATGGATCCACGCTCAGCATGCTTCCCTCGGCAAAGGCTGACGAAGTGAAGCAGCATCTTCCCGAGGTGCCCAAGAGTCCCTCCAACCACTACGTGAACTTCCTGCACGCCATCCAAGGTACGGAGAAGACACGCTCGCCTTTCGAGATTAACGGTGTACTGAGCGAGGTGTTCTGCCTCGGCGTCATCGCCCAGCGACTCAACACGCAGCTCTTCTTCGACCCACGCACCAAGCAGTTCACCAACAACGACTTCGCCAACTCGCTCCTCGCCGGTATGCCACCGCGAAAGGGCTGGGAAGACTTCTACAAAATCTGACATGCAGAGACTGGACTGTCCGTCTTAGCCTGTCAGACCAACAACACGTGAAAGAGCCTCTGCCTACGACAAATTAGGAAAAGCAGGGCTACTTTCACATTATTTATATAAACAAGAAGTGATTAATACAAGACATTTATGAAGAAATTCACTATATTTGCATTCGCTGCGCTCTTAGCCGTGCCAGCCTGCGCACAAAACTGGACCCCGCTCTTCAACGGCAAGAACCTCAAAGGGTGGAAGGAACTTAATGGAACAGCTGTTTACAAGGTCGAGGACGGAGCCATCGTAGGGCATCCTAAATACGGCTCTCCCAACTCTTTCCTCTGCACAACAAAGAACTACGGCGACTTCATTTTGGAGTTCGACTTCCGTGTCGCTGATGGCATCAACTCTGGTGTACAGTTTCGCAGCGAGAGTAAGAAGAGCTACAACAAGGGCCGCGTACACGGCTACCAGTACGAAATAGACCCGTCGGGCCGTGCGTGGACGGCAGGCATCTACGACGAGGCCCGCCGCGCCTGGCTCTATCCGCTCACCATCAATCCACAAGCCAAGACCGCCTTCAGGCACAACGATTGGAACCACGCAAGGATTGAATGCTACGGCAGCAGCATGCGTACATGGCTTAACGGAGTGGCCTGCGCAAATCTCTGGGACGATATGACACCTGCGGGATTCATAGGCTTGCAGGTGCACCAAGTGGGCAACAAGGCCGACGAGGCCAAGACTGTGGCTTGGAAGAACATTCGTATCTGTACGGAGAATGTGAAGGACTATCTCACACCGGAAGACAACACGCCGCAGGTGAACAAGATTGACAACACGCTGTCACCCAAGGAGCAGGCCGAGGGATGGAAGCTACTTTGGGACGGTAAGACTACCGACGGATGGCGCGGGGCCAAACTGAAGGAGTTCCCAACGAAAGGATGGACCATTGAAAATGGTACTCTTGAAGTGCTCCCGGGCAACGGTGGAGAGTCGGCTAACGGGGGCGACATCGTAACGAAGCGCACCTATGGCAACTTCATCCTCACAGTGGACTTCAAGATTACCAAAGGTGCCAACAGCGGAATCAAGTACTTTGTCGACCCGGAGCTCAACAAAGGCAACGGTTCGGCTATAGGCTGTGAATTCCAAATACTCGATGACCTTCGTCATCCCGATGCAAAGTTAGGCGTGAAGGGTAACCGCAAGCTCGGTTCACTCTACGACCTCATACCGGCTCCGGCAAACAAGACGTTCGACATCAATGCCTGGAACACGGCCGTAATCGTGGTACGGGGCAATCATGTGGAACATTACTTGAACGGGCAGAAACTAATCGAGTACGACCGTAACAACCAGGAATGGAATGCTCTCGTAGCTTACAGCAAGTACAAGAACTGGCCTAACTTCGGCAATCTCAAGGAAGGCCACATCCTGCTACAAGACCACGGACATCAGGTTTGGTTCAAGAACATTAAGATAAAGGAACTGTAAGGACTGCTGTCATGCCAGTCTTCGGACTGGCTTAACAGCATTCCAAGACTGCTAAAGCCACGTGGGCACAACCGGCATCCAATATCTCTTCCGCACCACTGCTGACAGCAAGCTTCTCTGCTATGCTTGGTTTCAGGCCATGCACACGCGGGTTGACATTCTCATCAGTAGTAGTACTGACGAGCAGGGATGCCGGCACGTCGTAGACGAAGCAGCATCGGTCATCCACGAAATAGAGCTCAAGGCCAACTGCTTCGACCCTCATAGCGAGCTGTCCAGAGTGAACCGACTGGCTGCCACACGCATCGTTCCGCTCTCAGAGGACCTTCGCAATGCTTTGCAGCAGTGTCTGGACTACCATCGGCTCACGGACGGGCTCTTCGACATCACCACTGACTCTCTGTCGTTCAGTCCCAAAACAGACACCGAGGTGTCGCTCTCGACAGAGGGCATAAGCTTTGCGCAGCCAGGCATCAAACTCAATATGTCGGGCTTCATCAAGGGCTATGCACTCGACAGGGTCGGAGACCTGCTGCGACGGGAAGGCTTCGAATCAGCGCTCGTGAGCCTGGGCACAAGCTCCGTCATGGCCATAGGACACCAACATGGAAGCGACGGATGGCGAATGAGATTGCCCGGAGCAGAGGGAAGCATCGTGCTCCACGACGAATGCCTCACCACCTCAGGCAATGACAGTCCCGGAAGGCATCATATCATCAACCCAAAGACGGGCCACTACGTGGAAGGTATGAGCACTGTATCGGTAGTGACAGAAAGCGCCACTGTGGGAGAAGTGATGTCAACCTGCCTCTTCATCGCCCCACCGGCCATTAGGCAAACACTTATTAAGCAATTCAAAGTAAGACACTGGTACACTTCGCCTCCCATAGATTAGTTCATAAATAAAAAGAATATGACACATAACCCATTGGCAAGTTTATTCACAGCAGCACTTCTGTTGCTGGGAGTATACAGCAACGCCTCAACCAAAGTAAAGGCTCCGGCACCCATCAGTCCGATTCCCACACGGAATCAGGTTGACTGGCAGCGTATGGAGACTACCGCCTTCATACATTTTGGCATGAACACGTTCCACAATCTGGAATGGGGCGACGGCTCCGCACCGGCCACAGAATTCGCCCCGCAAAGCGTTGACTGCGACCAATGGGCCCGCGTGCTCAGCGAGGGTGGCATCAAAGAAGTAATCCTCACCTGCAAGCATCACGACGGCTTCTGCCTCTGGCCCTCACGCTACACGGACTATACAATAGCTCATTCGCCCTACAAGAACGGAAAGGGCGACATCGTGGGCGAAATGGCTGCTGCCTGCCGCAAATACGGTCTGAAGTTCGGCATCTATCTTTCACCTTGGGACCGTCATCAGGCCTCCTACGGAACTCCTGCCTATGTGGAGCACTACTATAAACAGCTGCGTGAGCTCCTCACCAACTACGGCGACATCTACGAGGTGTGGCTCGACGGTGCCAATGGCGGCGACGGATACTACGGGGGAGCCAACGAAAAGCGCACCATCGACCGACGTACCTACTACGATTTCAGCCGAGCCGCCAAGATGGTGGCCGAGCTGCAGCCCCACGCTGTCATATTCTCAGATGCCGGACCGGGCTGCCGATGGGTGGGCAACGAGAAGGGATTTGCCGACCCTACTAACTGGTCGTTCCTTCGCTCGAAAGATGTTTTCGTGGGCTACGACAAAGCAGAAGAACTCACAACGGGGCATCCTGACGGCGATATGTGGGCAGCGTCAGAGTGTGATGTCTCCATCCGACCGGGGTGGTTCTATCATGCCAACGAGGATGCCAAGGTGAAGACACCAGATGAGCTCCTCGAAATCTACTACAAAAGTGTGGGGCGCAACGGCCTGATGCTTCTCAACCTGCCTCCTGGTCCCGACGGCAGAATCCACGAAGCTGACATCAACAGCCTCATGAACTTCCGCAAGAAATTAAACGCCGAACTGGGACATAACCTTGCCAACAAGGCTAAGGTGAAGGCTTCCGACAGCCGGGGCAATGGATACGGTGCCGCAACCGTTAACGATGGGAACTTCGACACCTACTGGGCTCCCCACGACGGAATCACCAATGGCATGCTCACACTGACCTTCCCCAAGGCAACAGCCATCAACAGACTGATGCTGCA
>OMVH01000241.1 GCA_900314365.1 uncultured Prevotella sp.
AGCATATGTTTTATGAGGCCAAAATAGGGCTTTTTCGGGCCTTTTTAAGCGGTTTCAAGGGCTCCTGACAGGTGTGTTAAAACGTAAACGACTAATATGCAAGCAATTACAAACTCTCTCCATTTTGACATATTTGGGAGCGAAGTAAGTCTTGCTTCAAAATATGCCCGTATTTTGGCACTTTCGCGTTTCTTTTTCTTTACAAACTTCACGACGACCTTTGATTTTTGATACGCTTTTTTGAGCTGAAGTCAACCAAGTGTGCAATGAATTTTCACCTGACTTCGCCAATGCGCCACGCTAAACACAAAAAAGGATTAGAACTGATTGATGTAGGAAAAAGGTGATGGAAAATAGGCATGGACAGGCTTCCGCGCCCAATGGAGCTCTGAGGATAAATCTATGGGGTTGCCTTCACCACTGCCGGGCCAGAGCCAGTCCAAGATGAAAATCGCTTCGCGTAAAATTGCACCTGCCGTACATAAAATAGATAGTAACTCCAGTTTCGGAAGTAAAATAAAACACACGCCTCGGTGTTGTCAGTTGTTAGAAAGATGACATTACCGTAAAATGGCCTAAGACCAATTGGTCAAACAGATGTTAGCCAAATGGACAACAATTGTTAGGATTGCGGTGGATAAGTAAGACACTACTCTATTGCCCGAATGAGGAAGCAAGGAAAGGTATGAGTGTGTCCCCAAATATCCACTGCAGGGCGCGGCCCTTGTGGCCGTCCGCAAGCAGCGAATGGAAAGGTGTGTGATAGGACCTCTTGCATGCCCTTAGGATGCGGACGGCCACAAGGGCCGCGCCCTGCAAGTGGCCGGGGTTGGACGAATGGCTACAAAAGTCATTGCGGGACATGCACTCTCCGTGGCAAACGGTTGGCACATGATTGCGGTGGATAAGAGATACTGACAGATGTTTCAATCTCTCCGAGTATTGTTATAACGCCTTTTGCAAAGCCTTAATAAAATGATCAAAAGGATAATTTTCTTCTGCGAAGCAACACATCGGTTTTATTGCGTTGAAAATTTTTCCAATGATAGGCCGTCTCTACTTGTCTGCTGCTCTGCACAACTCTGCGTCATGAGACCTTCTTGACCTCTAGTGGCTGTCCCTGCTCAACTTAACTCTGCACAACAAGGGCACAAATAAAAAAGGCCGACGATGCCGGCCTCTTTCTCCTTCTCATACGTTTTCGTAACCTTTGTGTAAGGTAGAAGGAACACGGGAATGAAAAGAATGATGTTTTTTCTTTTCATTCCGCGCGTTAGTGCTATCTTTTGATAAACTTCTTGCCTCGTTGAATTACGATACCACGGAAGTATCTGCCAATCCGTTGGCCATTAGTATTATAGAGAGGGCGCTTGTCTTCGATACCTGCTTTATCACTTGTGGTGCTTTCTATCCCTAAAGTATTGAGAAGCTTTACAGATATTCGGTTAGACGGTAGAGAGTATACTGTGCCATTGTGCCCGCTTACAACATAGCTGTAATCACATCCCTCTTCGAGGCCGGTGAATTCATGGTTTGTAAGTTTACCAACGATAGCAGAGTCAGTCTTCAAATACTGCTCGAAAACATAGTCAAGGCTGACATCATCGATGGCTCCTGTAGTAGGTAGCTACGCTCCTGCATTCACTGATGATGTGGAAGGCTATGCTGGATGGACTATCAATAATATCGGCGGATGGACAACTTACGATGGCGACGGTGCACCAGGCTACACCATTCAAATGATGTTCTCTTTCGCTCAAAAACACCACGCCAGTCCTGGCAACATTTATCTGGCCTCGTTGCTTCGGCTGCGTGGTGTTTTTGTTATTTAGTTCTTACAAGCCTTTACTTTGCCCAATACAGCTTTGTGGCCTGCGAGTCTTTGCCGGATGTGTCAAGTAGTTTCAGGGCATTTTCGACATTTGTGGCATCGCTAATCTTCAAGGCATCAGGATACTTCATTCGTTGTATGAATGAGCCTACGGGTAAGTCGGAATCCTCAGACTCCACCACTGGATAGAGTGTCGGATAGCCAGTGCGCCTTATCTCGGCCCAAGCTTCAAATGAGTCGGGGAATATGCCCAGCCATTTCTGGGTAATGATTTGTTGCAACTGGTGCTCTTTGCTGGCTGCTGCGTCGTATTTCACGCTGATACCTTTTGCCACAGCGGGCGAGTTGCTATAGTCCTCCGGTGCGGCGGGGTCTGTTGTTCCTGTAATGTAGCTGTTGATTTGCTCTTCGGGAACATTCCATTCTTTCAGGCTCAGTGTAATGCCTTTGTTATAAAGGTCCTTGGCTGTCCCGCCTGCATTCCATCCTCTCAGAGCCGCTTCTGCGCGAAGGAAATAAGTTTCGCAGGCGTGCGCTATCGTTTGACTTGCGTCCAAATGTGCAACCGGTGACATTCCGTCATATGCTATCCAGTGAGGACCGATGTTAGAATTGCTTGAAGGCTTGTTACGATCGTTTGCTACGTCGACAGTAGGAAGCCCGTTACGAAGTGATGCAAACTTGCCACTCTTGGCTGCGGGCTGGAAATAGAGAGGCAACCTTGGGTCGTTCCATCCTTTCAGATAGGAATAGATGGTAGAGCTCATGGCGAATTCGTTCCATTGGGCGTCTCTTGCTAAATAATTGAAAAAACTACCTTTGTTCTGGCTCTGGAAGACCATGTTGTCATCGTTGCTGTCTATTCCACCTGCCTGATAGGCCGCTTCGAATTGCTGCTTGGCAAAGTCTGGCTCTTTGTCAGCTAAGCGCATGGCAAGACGCATCCTCAGTGTGTTTGTGAATTTCTTCCATTTTTGGTTGTCACCCTTATAGAAAGGATCCTTTGCCGCAAATTTGTTTGAGGAGGCGCTGGCAAATGCAGTGGCTGCCTTTTCCAAGTCGGAAAGCATGTCGTGGTATACCGTCTTTACGTCGTTGTAAGGAACTATCTCGCCCTCTCCAGCTCCTTCGTAAGGGATAGGACCGAAATCGTCTGTCAGGTGCAACATACCGTAAACGTAGCACACTAAGGCCATGGCATGCTCGGCCGTGTTCTCATCGAATTTAGCCATTATCGTCTTCAGCGAAGGTATGGCTGTCATCACGCCTGCATATCCTTTCCACAACGATTCTGCCCATTCGGTACGGAAGTGGTAGCGGTCGGTATTGAAATAGGTGGTTGTGTTGGCGAAGTATTGTGCGTAGAGGTCCGAATAGAGACCCTGGCTGATCTGATAGTCACATCCGCGATAGAGCCATATAGCCCCATTCCACCAAAGTCCGGCATAGTCGTTGTTTGTCAGAGTCGTGAAAGCCGTAGGGTCTGTGTTTATATTGTCGTAGTCACTGGTACAGCTGCCCAGTCCGGTGATGAGCATGCAGGCAGCAGCCATCTTTATAATAATCTTCTTCATAGTTAGAATGCATTAAAAGGTGATGTTTACGTTTAAGCCAAGGGAACGAGTAGAGGGTAGT
>OMVH01000032.1 GCA_900314365.1 uncultured Prevotella sp.
GTACTTCGACGAGGCCCTCGAGGTCCGATCTCGAGCGAAAAGCGCTCAAAAAAGGCTCTCAAAGCACTTTGATTTTCTCTATTTCGAGATTTTTGTTTGTAAAGGATTCGGTTAGCGTTAGCATTATTTAACGCCCATTTTTTCGTATCAAAAATCAAAGTTTTCCATTGCACACTCTCCCTTTACGGAGCATTCTATGCCCAAAATGCTTTGGCATTATCGCCGAGCAGAAGCAACTGAAGTGCTGGCTGAATTCGAATTTTATAGTCTTTGTGAGCCAAACCACACTCAGCCCCTCTCACTAATTTACTCTCTGAAAACTTACACCCACTTCAGACCATTACACGTCCAATGCAACCCGAGACCGCTCACGAAATATGCAGACAGTACACCAAAAGCCATCAGAATCTTTGATGTCTATCCGAGTATAGCCCGAACAGGATTTCTTCTCCCTCGTTTTCCTTCTGCATCCGATTTATTGCGAACGAATGTAATTTTGCACCCTTCAAAATGTCTTCTCACATATATCTAAACAAGAAACACACAATATGCCCATCTTTAACAAAAATTACATACGCTATGCATTGCGTTGACTATAAATTACATACTTTTGTAGTCAAAGAACATTCTACTCAATGGAAATCTACACGAATAAAAAGGCCAGACGGCGCAATCCTGTCTATCTGATAGGAAGAAATTTCTTCAGGCTCTATATAGTTGTGGGCTTCGTGCTTCGCATTATATTAATGTGTACGGGGCCATCAGACAAGGGGCTGGGCTTCTGGGGCATCATCCGGTCACTCATTGTGGGTGTCTTTTCCGATGCCGGCATGGCGATACTCCTCACAATACCGCTACTGGTCATCTATCTGGGCCTCAACGATTGGAAATACTCACGCCGCGGAGGATTGGCCCTCGAAGTTCTGTTGGCGATGCTTTTGGCTTACTCCTTCTGGCCCGGCTCACTTTTCCATCAGTATGGCAGTGTGGTACCAGAAATAGCACAGGCCTTCTTCGGCTGGAAGCTCCTGAGCTTCTCCTGCAGATATTTCCTGCCCCGCATTCGTCAAGCCTGGCGTCGATGCTCACTATATTTTGCGTGGGGGCTCTATGTCTTCCTGTTGCTATTCATTTCTGCCGGTGAGTACTTCTTCTGGGAAGAGTTTGGCGTGAGATACAATTTCATTGCAGTCGACTATCTCGTCTACACCAATGAAGTGATAGGCAACATCTTGGAGTCGTACTCCGTCGCGCCCATCATTGTTGCCGTGCTGCTGCTCACCGCAGGCATTATCATGTGGCAGTCGCGCAGAGAGCGCTTCTTCAGCCGCGAGCCCTATTACCCTCGTCTGCTTATGGTGCAGACAGGAATCTATGCAGTGCTGTGCCTCTGTGCATGGGGCTTGGCCACACTCACTTTCCGTCTTGACAGCAAGAATCAATACGTGGTCCAACTTGAACAGAACGGAGCCTACGACTTCATCTATGCCTTCCGGCATAACAAACTCGACTACAAAGATTTCTACGATCTCATACCTCAGTCTGAGAGTACAGCTCTCTACCAACACATGTCCGGACTTGGTCCCGACGGTTACAAGATGATTGGAGCAACGAATGCCCAACCGTCGGTCAGGCCAAACATCGTGCTCATCACCGTGGAAAGCCTCAGTGCCGACTTCCTCACACGCTACGGCAACACAAAGCACATCACGCCAAACCTGGACCGTCTCATGACGAAGAGCCTTGTTTTCGATTCGCTTATAGCCTGTGGCAACCGCACAGTACGTGGACTCGAAGCCCTCTCGCTCTGCATTCCTCCGACAGCCGGCGAGAGCATCATCAAACAGACCAGCAACCAGATGGGCGACCTCTCCGTAGGCCATGTGCTCAGCAGCATGGGCTACCACACCCAGTTCCTATATGGAGGCTACAGCACGTTCGACAACATGAAGGACTTTTTCTCCCACAACGGCTATGAGGTCATCGACCGCGACCACATACCATCGGATAGCATCACCTTCGCTAATGTGTGGGGAGTCTGCGACGGCGATCTCTTCAACAAGGCCCTGACTACCTTCGACGCTGACTCAAAGAGCGGCCGTCCATTCTTCGGCCATATCATGACCACAAGCAACCACCGCCCCTACACCTACCCTGCCGGATGCATCAGCTACGAAGGCAAGGCACAGTCGCGCGAGGCAGCCGTTAAGTACACCGACTATGCCATTGGCAAATTCATTGCCAATGCTGCACACCGTCCTTGGTTCGAGAATACGATTTTCATCATCATTGCCGACCACTGTGCAAGCAGTGCAGGACGTACGTCACTGCCTTTGGAGGACTACCACATCCCTTGCCTTGTCTATGCACCAAAGCTGATAAAACCCTATATATATAATAAGGTATGCTCGCAGATTGACGTCATGCCTACTGTGATGTCCCTGGCCGGTCTGAAAGCCCGCGTAAGGTTTGCCGGTCGGGATGTCTTCGCACCAGACTTCCACCCACGAGCCTTCCTGGCCACCTATCAGGATTTAGGCATGCTGCAATCCAACGTGCTCACAGTACTCACGCCGCGCCGCCGTCCCCGTCAGTATGCCGTAGCTGCACGCCCCGACCACACCTTCAGCGAAACATTGTTGTCACAGCCCAGGAGAGAGCTCATACGCGAGGCGCAGGCATGCTACCAATACGTCAACGTCACCCTGCCCA
>OMVH01000162.1 GCA_900314365.1 uncultured Prevotella sp.
GTTCCGGAATTCACCTACGACAAGCTCCTTGCCAACCTCGGCAGCATGAGCAACAGCGGATTCGAGCTTGGACTCGGCATCACGCCGCTGCAGACCAAGGACATGGAACTCAACGTGAACGTGAACCTCTCTTTCCAGAAAAACAAACTGATTTCGCTCAGCGGTGATTACAAGGGCACTCATCTCTCGGCCTCGGAGTACACGCCCATGGCCAGCCTCAACGGTGCTGGCTTTCACGGCGGCTACAACCATGTGGTCTACCAGGTTGTAGGTCAGCCCCTCGGTGTCTTCTACCTTCCTCACTGCACAGGTCTCACCACCGACGAGAACGGGAACAAGACCTACGAGATAGCCGACCTCAACGGCGACGGCAAGGTGGACCTCTCCGACGAAGGCGACCGCTACATCGCAGGCCAGGCCACTCCAAAGATGACCTTGGGCTCGAACATCAGCTTCCGCTACAAGCGCTTTGACTGCTCGCTGCAGATGAATGGTGCCTTCGGACATAAAATCTACAACGGTACGTCGCTCTCCTACATGAACATGTCGAGCTTCCCCACATACAATGTGCTGGCCAAAGCGCCCAAACAAAAGATTAAGGGGCAGGAAGCTACCGACTACTGGCTTGAGAACGGCGACTACCTGAACTTTGACTACCTGACCGTCGGATGGAATCTTCCCGTGGAGAAGTGGACGCGCTACATCAGCTCGCTGCGTGTTTCATTCTCCGTCAACAACCTCGCCACAATCACTGGCTACAGCGGACTCACGCCCATGATTAACAGCTATGTGGCCGGACCCACCTTAGGGCTCGACGACAAACGCTCCTATCCTCCCTACCGCTCCTACAGCATCGGAGTGAGCGTGCAGTTCTGACCTTATCATCCTTCAACCAATTCACCAAGCACATGAAACCATTACGCATAAAGTTCATAGCCTTTGTCCCCATTCTGATGCTCTGCTCCTGTCTCTCCGAGGATCCCAAAGGACAAATCAAAGAAGACGAAGCCTACGCCTCGGCCAAGGACATCAGCCGCGACCTTGTGGGCACACTCTATAACTACATCGGAGGCAACAGCGACAGTCAAGGGTTGCAAGGGACCTTCCGCGGCGTCTACGACTGGAACTCCATGACCACCGACGAACAGATGCTGCCCACGAGGGGAGGCGACTGGTACGACGGAGGATTCTGGCAACGACTCTACTACCACACCTGGGACAGCTCCGACGATGCACTCTACAGCACTTGGTGCTATCTCTACAAAGTGGTGCAGCTCACCAACCGTTCGCTCTATCTCATCGACAAGCATCGCAGCGTTCTCACCGATACCCAGTATGCGCAGTTCACCTCCGAGGTGCGCGCACTGCGGGCGCTGTTCTACTTCGAGCTCATGGACATGTACGGTCGGGTGCCTCTCGTGACCGAATACAGTGAGACCCCACAACCCTCAGCGCAGAGCGAGCGCAGCAAGGTGTTCGACTTCATCGTCAGCGAGCTGCAAGAGGCTCTGCCCCACCTTCCAGAGGGTCGCAGCAACTACGAGGGCGAATACTACGGACGCATCACGCAACCCGTGGCCTGCTTCCTGCTGGCCAAGCTCGCACTCAACGCTGCCGTCTACAGCGACGACGACTGGACAGACAGCTCGCAACCTCAGGGCAGCAACATCTACTTCACAGTCGGCGGACAGCGGCTCAACGCATGGCAGACTACCATCTACTACTGCGAGAGAATCAGCACCATGGGCTATACACTCGAAGCCCGGCAGGCCGACAACTTCATTATTCACAACGAGACTTCGAAGGAGAACATTTTTGTCATCCCCATGAATAAGGTGCTCTACTCCAACATCTTCGGCTATCTTTTCCGAAGCCGCCACTATGCTCACGGCTCTGCTTTGGGACTGGACTCCGAGAACGGCACCTCAGCTACGCTGTCCACAGTTCACGCCTTTGGCTACGGCACCGACAGCCTTGACACACGCTATGCCACGACTTTCTTCAGCGATACCATCAGGGTGAATGGAAAAATCGTGCTGACCGGTACAGGAGACCCACTCGTCTATTACCCTTTAGAGATACGTCCCGACCTTACTGGCTCAAAATATGAGAAAGTAGCCGGTGCACGAATGTCCAAGTATGAGGTTGACCCTACAGCCTACTCCGACGGTAAATTGCAGGACAACGACATCGTGCTCTTCCGCTATGCCGATGTGCTCCTCATGGAGGCCGAGGCTAAAGTGCGCGACGGCCAGGACGGTACTGCCGAGCTCAACAAGGTGAGGACACGCGCCGGTATGCCGCCACGGGTCAAGGCTTCACTCGACAACATTCTGAAAGAGCGGCTGTTAGAACTCATGTGGGAAGGCTGGCGTCGCAACGACCTTATCCGATTCGACCTTTTCCACAGAGCCTATGACTTCAGACCACAGCAGGCGGGCGAGGCCGACCGCCACACTACGGTGTTCCCGATTCCACAGTCGGCTATCGACATGAACGGAAAACTCAAGCAGAACAAAGGTTACGAGAGCAAGGCGTACTGAGAGCTTGGAACAATGGCCGGCAAGCGACAGCTTGTTCCCCTTACTTCAAGAGCTCCACACGGCTACTCTGCCAGCACTGCGCCATTGTAGGGACAGGCTCAGAGAGGCAAGTAACAGCTGAGTGCTGCGAGCCTGCGGTGAGAGTCCTAACAATAGCCCTGAAACGGCCCAGAAGAGGTCAAGGATATCTTGATAGAGATACAATAAGCCAAGGGTAAGTGAAGCGCAGCCCGGGATATATCCTTCCCCCTATTGCTTCTCGCGCTCGTGCTTACCATAGGACAAATCTTAATGCGATGATAACCTACGTGTTGCTTCGTAGTAATAATTTGTCCTTATGACTGTTTTATTAAGGCTTTGCATAAGGATTTAAAACATTACTCTTAGAGGTTATTGGCAGCATACGGACGGCCTTAGTACGCCGCTCTCCGAGCATCAGCCAGAATGTCTCCGTGCTGCAAGATGGGCCTACAACATAGAGATGCGTCGGGAAGGACGCAAAGACACGAGCTACTCTGTTTACACTTCCTTCCCCAAGAGCGTGGCGGAGGTGCTGCCTGTGATGACCACATCTACGAATTCACCGATGTGGTGGGTGCCACGGTCAATGACCACAGCCTTGTTCTGCTCCGTGCGTCCCATCAGCTGATTACGGCTGCGCTTGCTGAAACCTTCTATAAGAATGCGGAAATGATGGCCTTCGTCGCGTCTGTTGGCCTCAGCACTCATCTCGGTCTGGAGGTGGATGAGTTCGTTGAGCCGTCGTATCTTCACCTCCTCCGGCACGTTGTCAGGCAGATGCTTGGCGGCGTAGGTCCCGGGGCGCTCGCTGTATTTGAACATGAAGGCGGAATCGAATCCCACCTCCCTGACAAGGTCGAGCGTCTGCTGATGGTCTTCCTCCGTCTCGTCGTGATAACCCACAAAGATGTCGGTGGTGAGACCGCAACCAGGAATAATACGGCGTATGGCAGCCACTTTGTCAAGATACTGCTCGCGTGTATACTTACGGTTCATGAGCCTCAGCACTTTGTCGCTTCCGCTTTGTGCGGGGAAATGAATATGACGGCAAAGATTAGGCTCCTCGGCAATAGCGTAGAGGATGTCGTCGCTCATGTCCTCCGGATTCGATGTGGTGAAGCGTACACGCATGTCAGGCACACTGCGGGCCACGAGGCGCAGCAGTTCTGCGAATGACGTACCCTCAACGGGGCGCTGTCCGTTAGGCAGCAATCCGTAGCTGTTGACGTTCTGCCCCAAGAGCGTCACCTCCTTGAAGCCGCGGTCGTGAAGGTCGGCCACCTCCTTGAGGATGCTCTCCACGTCGCGCGAACGCTCACGTCCTCTGGTATAGGGCACGATGCAATAATGGCAGAAGTTATTGCATCCGCGCATGATGGTTACGAAGCCACTGACATGGTTACCGCCGATACGCTGTGGAATGATATTGCGATAGGTCTCTGTCGTAGAAAGCTTCACATCGAGAGCGGGCTGACCAATCTCAGCCGCAGCCACCATCTCGGGCAGGTTGAGATAGGCATCAGGGCCACATACAAGGTTGGCATGGTGATTGGCTATGAGGTCGTCCTTCACACGCTCAGCCATACAACCTAAGACACCGAGAATGAGCCGGCGGCCCTTCTTCTGCTCCGCATGAAGTGTGTCGAGCCGATTATAGATTTTGTTCTCTGCATTCTCCCTGACACTGCACGTGTTGAGGAAGATGGCGTCGGCCTGGTTTTCATCCTCACAGGGCTCGTAGCCGGCCATCTGCATCACCGATGCCACCACTTCACTATCGGCTACATTCATCTGGCAGCCGTAGGTCTCGATATAGAGTTTCTTCATTATTCCTTCGCTGAAAATATGGATGCAAAGTTACAAAATAGTTGCTCAACACGCGGCAAAATGGTGCTCTTTTATGCTTAGATTCTGTTCTCCTTCACCGCCTTTGAAGGGCAGAGAAGCGTTCAAACCTTTTGTCTGAGCCAATTTCAGGCCAAAGGCCTACCGTAAGGAGAAATTGAAAAAAAACCGGTCTCTCCTTTGTAGAGTGCTCTTTTTAGACTAATTTTGCAAAACAATTTCAAATCCGGATGAAGATTCTAATTACAGGTGCATCGGGCTTCATTGGCAGTTTCATTGTCGAGGAAGCTCTCAACAGAGGTATGGAAGTGTGGGCGGCTGTGCGCAGAACCAGCTCACGACGCTACTTGAGCGACCCACGGATTCATTTCATCGAGCTCGATTTCTCTTCGGTCGAACGGCTCGTTGAAGCACTCCGCAGCCATTCTTTCGACTACATTGTCCATGCGGCAGGCGTGACAAAATGCATCCGGCGCGCCGACTTCTTCCGTGTCAACACCGAGGGAACCCGTCATTTCTGTGAAGCCCTGCTGCAATTAGGCATTGTGCCTAAGCGTATGGTCTACCTGAGCAGTCTCAGCGTCTTCGGAGCCATACGCGAGCAACAGCCCTACTCTGAGATTGTTGCCACCGACACGCCGCGCCCCAACACGGCCTACGGCGAAAGCAAATGGGAGGCCGAACAGTACCTCGACAGCATCGCCTCACAGCTTCCCTGCGTCATTCTCCGCCCCACCGGTGTCTACGGTCCGCGCGAGAAGGACTATTTCATGATGGTGCAGAGCATAAAGCGACACATCGACTTCAGCGTGGGCTACAAGCGACAGGAAATCACATTTGTATATGTCAGCGACGTAGTGCAGGCCATTTTCCTCGCACTCGAGAAGGGTACTCCGGGCCATAAATATTTCCTCAGCGACGGCTGTGTCTACACATCGGCCGACTTCAGCAACCTTGTTCATCGGGCGTTAGGCCGTCCCTGGTGGATTCGCGTGAAAGCACCCCTCTGGCTGCTCCGCCTCATCACGTTCGTGGGCGAGTACTACGGCAGGGCTACAGGCTCCATGAACGTGCTCAACAACGACAAGTACAACATCCTCAGCCAGCGCAACTGGCGCTGCGACATCACCCCGGCACGCCGCGAGCTTGGCTACGAGCCGAAGGTCCAGTTGGCCGAAGGCGTAAGCCGTGCCGTGAAGTGGTACAAGGACAACGGATGGATCTGAAGCAGATGGAGATGATGAAGCGCAGACGCAAAACGGGAGCCATAGGATGGCTGCAAGACCTTTTCGCCATTGAGGCGAAACCGCGCAAGGGTCTGTTGGCCGCGGAATGGGTGGTGCTGGCCTACGCCGTAGCCACGATGCTGCTGGTGTTTTTCTGCTACACAAAGCTTGCCAATCCCGAGTCGATGGTGGCCGGCCGACTGCGTGTGATGGCAATGATGGCGATGCTTTGGGCCGTCTACAGGCTCCTTCCCTGCCGTTTCACCCTGATGCTGCGCCTTCTCGTGCTGATGCTGCTCCTCGGATGGTGGTATCCCGACACTTACGAAATCAACCGCATTTTCACCAACCTCGATCATAGCTTCGCCTCGGCCGAGCAATGGCTCTTCGGCTTTCAGCCCGCGCTGGAGTTCTGCCGTCACTTCCCCTCGAAGCTCTTCAGCAGCCTGATGTACCTCGGCTACGGCTCCTATTATCCGCTTATCGCACTGACTGCCTTCTGGTACTTCCTGTGCCGCTATAAAGACTTCGAGCGCTGCGCCTTTGTCATCATCACAGCTTTCTTTATTTATTATGTCATCTATGACTTCGTGCCGGTGGTGGGACCGACATTCTACTTCAAGGCTGTGGGCCTTCAGGATATCGCCCACGGAGTCTTTCCGGCATTAGGTGACTACTTCAACACCCACACCGACTGCCTTCCTGCACCGGGCTACCACGATACGGTGTTCTACAAGTTTGTGGAATATGCGCGCCTGCAGGGCGAGCGCCCCACGGCGGCCTTCCCGTCCTCTCATGTCGGAGTGGCCACCATCTGCCTGCTCTTCGCCATCCACTCGCGCCGCAAGTGGTTAATCATTCTCATGGCACCTCTCTACGTGTTGCTCTGCCTCTCCACAGTCTACATCCAGGCCCACTATGCCATTGACGCCCTTGCCGGACTGGCTACAGGTCTGATTCTCTACTTCGTCCTCATGGCTCTCTCGCGCCGTCTGTGCTGAGCGGGACGCCGGAAGTCCCCACCGGCCTCACACCCTTCAACTGACAGTAAGCCCGTCACTCACCAATGTCACTGACAATGCAGTCGTAGAACTGGGTGACGATGTCGAGCATATCGTTGGGCAGATATCCATAGGCTCTCTCGACAAGCTCCTCGGGTATCTCATAGTAGGCCTCAGCAATGCTCCCGCAGATGGCTGCCTTCGTATCGGTGTCGCCACGAGCCAAAACCGCTATACGCACAGCGTCCTCAAAGGATTCCGACTCCAAGAAGCAGCGAATGGCCCAGGGCACAGTTTCCTGACAGATGCTGTCGAAGTGTCCTTCACTACCTATCTTATATATATCCTTCAGCGGAGGCATGGTGTAGCCGAAATTGTGCCTCACGCTGCTCTCCACCTCGTCCTTGGTGATGCGCACTGTGCGAAGCCAGTAGATGAGTGTGGCCACGCACTGTGCTCCTCTGACGGCCTCGCTGTGACAATGGCTCACCTCGGCGCTCTTCTTCGCTTCGTCGAGCACCTTGTGGTAGTCGTCGAACAGCCATCCCACCGGACTCACACGCATGGCGGCCCCATTGCCGTAGCTGGCGTGCGGAAGAGGATTCGACTGCGAGAGCCACTGCAGGAACATCCCGCCGTAGCCTCCCTTGGGATTGGGATAGCGGTGGCACCAGTCGAGCAGTGAGTCGCGGTAGCTGCGCCCGTTCATAATGGCATCGGCCACGGCAATGGTGCAGATGGTGTCGTCGGTATAATCACACGAATCAGTAAAGAGTTTGAACCCTTCGGTGGGAATCTCGTCGAACTCGAATCTCGACCCCACAATATCTCCAATGATTGCTCCTAACATGCTTTAGGTCTTTTAGTGCGACAAATATAACTATTTCCCATGACAATCCTTGCTTAGGAGTCGCTTTTTTGCTATTTTTGCCGCAAAATACAGCAAGACATGAACGACACCACACAGAAAAGCCAGCGCATCCTGGCCCTCGACATCCTCAGGGGCATTACCATCGCCGGCATGATACTCGTCAACAATCCCGGCCTACCCTGGCCCGAGGTGTTCACTCCCTTAGAGCACGCCGAATGGATTGGACTCACCCCCACCGACTTCGTCTTTCCCTTCTTCATGTTCATCATGGGCATCACCACCTACCTGTCGTTGCGCAAATTCAACTTCAGCTGGTCGTGGCCGTGCGCCCGGAAGATAGTGAAGCGCGCACTCCTCATCTGGTTCATCGGACTGGCCATCAGCTGGTTGCTCACTTTTGTCATCGGCATGGGCAGCAAGGCCAACGAGGCACTGGCGCTGTGGCCCCGCATCTGCGCCTCTGCCGACACGCTCTCACACCTGCGCATCCTCGGCGTACTGCCCCGGCTGGGCATATGTTACGGCCTTACAGCCGCGCTGGCAGTGAGCATGAAGCACAGCTGGCTCCCCTGGCTGGCAGCCGGAATATTCGTGGCCTACGCCTTCATCCTTGAGACAGGCAACGGCTATGCCCACGATTCATCGAACATCTTAGCCATCATTGACAATGCCGTGCTTGGTCACGACCACTGCTACACCTACGACACTCCCGACCCTGAAGGTCTGTTGAGCACTCTGCCCGCCCTGGCTCATGTTCTCATCGGCTTCTGTGTGGGTGAGGCCGTAATGCGGTTCAAGAACCTCGACGCTCAGATAGAACGACTCTTCCTCATCGGCACCGTGCTCGTCGTGGCAGGCTTTCTGCTCAGCTACGGTTGTCCGATAAGCAAGAAGTTGTGGACTCCCACTTTCTCGCTTGTCACTTGTGGCTTCGCTTCTCTCCTTCTCGGACTGTTCTCGTGGATGATTGACAAACGGGGCTGGAAGGGACGTGCAACGGAGTTCTTCCGCGTCTTCGGTGTCAACCCCTTAGCACTCTATGTACTTTCCGACCTGCTCCTCATCCCTCTCGCACTTATCCATACAGGCGATGGCACTACAGTGCACAAGTTGGTGTGCAACGACTTCTTCCTCACTTTCATGGCTCCAAAAGTGGCATCACTCGGCTGGGCCATCATCTACGTGCTCCTGAACTGGCTCGTTGGTCTCTGGCTCTACAAGAAGAAGATATTCATCAGACTCTAATCCACAGACACCTCCGGGAGTATCTGACGTAGCGGAGGCAGCTTTGGGATCACCTGCATTTAAGATGACAAACAGCGGCGTCATAGGGGAGATCGAGATATAGGACTCCCCAGCCGAGCGAAGCAAGCATGGGGAAATGTCCTCGCAACACCTACAAAACGTCACAAAGATTGCTTCTGCTGCTTGCTTATCCAAGCCTCAGCAACTTGCAGGGCGCGGCACTTGTGGCCGTCCGCATCCTACGGGCAGACAGAGGCCGTCGCTGCTTGCTCGCGGACGGCTATATCCACTTGCAGGGCGCGGCCCCTGTGGCCGTCCGCATCCAGCGAATGTAGAAAGTATAATTGAATTTCTTGTTTACATGCTACCTTAAATTAGCAGACTTATAATTTTACAAGAAAGCAAGTTATTAGATAACAATAAATTATCTAATGCTTGCATATGTCAGGAAACTCACTTACCTTAGTGCTGCTTAAAACTCAAATAAAGAATATCTGACATATGACAAAGGTAAACATAAAATCTGAGAGAATCACCTGAAGTCCAGATACCGACGAGTCACACAATCGGGCGTGCCATAAAGGAACTCTACCCCAGTTCGGGATAAGGAAACAAAGGCGAAACTGAGTGGAAATCTAATGACCGATTTGGGTTTATAAACAAAACAAAAACGGACAAGACACTGTGACTTCTTGCGTCCGTCACATATGTCTTGTCCGCTTGTTTTGTCTTGAAGCCAGAGTAGGGGGAGGTGGTATGGGGTATGTCCGGAACCTCCTTA
>OMVH01000100.1 GCA_900314365.1 uncultured Prevotella sp.
CCACATAATGGGTATACCGGATTTCGAGTCCAGCGCATTCGGTCACTCTGCCAACTTTCCTAATCGCAGTGCAAAAGTAATGATAATTTTGTAGACTGCAAACTTTTTTACCCAAAAGTTTCGCAATTATTTCAGTATCCTTTGCCAGGCACAAATGAAATTTCGGGCAGAGTCTGTCTACATGACATCACCTCGCGACGTTTAACTGGTTTCCTTACAGGTGAATTTAACTTATATGCCATGAATTTATTCGTGGAGTAGAACTTCGTGCAAGATAAGCTCTCAGTCATTATTGTCATCGTCTGCCTTTTCAAAATGCAGTCCGCAAATCCTGGAATAAATGCATGTTGCGCATGTGGACGAATCCTTAGTGGGTTCGAAGCTTTCTGCGTCACCCAACATATCGGCTACAGTATGACGTAATCTTTCTTCATAATCGTTGCGCAACGATTCTATGTCAGTAATCTTTTCCCCCAACACAAGTGTGGGATCGTAGTCAGCCGACGAGGCATTACGAATATATATCAATGCCGGACTAACGGGCAATTTCGACTTGTTGATTTCAGAACGACTTATAATCATGGCGTAGAGAAAAGTTTGCAAATAGTAGTCTCCGTGGCATTTGCGAGCATCGGGCTGCGTGAAGAGACTGTCCATCCCCTTAGGAACTGAAGTGGGCTTCGAGCCTGTCTTATAGTCAACCACTCTCATACGTAAGTCACCCGCTGGTCCGTTGCCTACTGCATCCAGTCGGTCTATGATTCCTCCAATTGATATTGATCTGTTTCCATTTGCTGTTGATACTTGAAATGTCTGCTGGACTTTCTTTTCGAGAGCCACGATTGTGAAAGGGGCTAATCGCTCATCAAGACGCAGTAGTCGGCGTACATAGTTTTCCACGACTCTACGATTGATAAGCTGTAAGCCGTTGAGTCGCATTTTGAAGGGCTTGTTGGCTTCAATTTTGAAGAACTCTGTCTTGAATGCTTCGTCAACTGCCCTGGGGACAATTGTCGCGCTTTTTAGGATAGCCTGAATGTCGGAAGACGTGACTTTGCATCTCTCGAAGGGCCGATAGATAATCTCGCAAGCCTTATGGAAAATAAGTCCAAAGATGACATTGTCTATTTCGTCGTCATCGTCGTCAGGTTGTTTGATGCCTATAACATATTTGTAATAGAACATTAGCTGACAGCGGATATAGTTGTTTATGGCCGTCGGCGAGAGTTCCGTTATGGCATCAAGCCTTTTCCTGATGAAGTCAGACTTCACGATGGGAAGGCGTCTCAGTGGAATTGCATTCTGCTGGGTAAGCAAGTTTTCCATACTGATATTGACATCACTTTCCACAAGCATCTGCCTCATGAATCGGCTCATCTCCCCTGATTGGGCGTTGACAGTCGAACTGTTGTAGCATATTGTTATATCGGTGGCACGTTGCAGCATTCGGTAAAAGTAATACGCATAGATAGCCACTTTGTTGTCTATGGTAGTGAGTCCATAGGCTTTCCTTACAGAATAGGGGATGAAAGAGCTGTCTCCTTCCGACTTGGGCATATTGCCGTCGTTGCACGAAAGGATTAGCATATGATTGAAGTCCAGATTACGCGTCTCAAGAACACCCATGAGTTGCACCCCTTCAGCCGGCTCACCGTGGAAGGGGATAGTGGTGGTCATGACTACCTGTTGGAGTAGTCGACGCAGGTTCTCCGTACTTATCCGCAACCATCCCTGACTGACAAGTGAGATGAAACGGTTGATAAGTGTGTACATACGGAAGAGTGACTCTTGCATCAATGGGTCCGGGCGTTGGTCTTGTTCCGCATCGGACATGAGGTTCCGAAGGCTCATACCTATTTGTTGCAGAACGTCCTTAATCCATTGTAGGAGAAGCAGATTCTCCACATCCGTTGCCCTAACATCGCTTAATGTGGTTTCCAACTGTTTCCACGTCTCCTTGGAATCAACGTCAATGTCGCGGAAAAGAACAGCCAATCCATCGTCGAGTGCCAGTTGTTGGCGAGTTGGATAGAATATCTTCTCTCTGCGAAGTTGAGCAAGCAGTTGAGGGCATGATTCCGAAAGGTAAGCACTGTATGGGTGGCTGAGCACGGGTCTCACATACACAGCTCTATACACATCGCCATGTCCGGGATTGCCTTCTGTCTGCATGGCAATGAGCTGCGCAACGAATGCATTGACAGGCGACTCTTGCAGGGGGAAACCAGTCGTAACATTCACCTTGTCGACTTCGTCGGGCAGACAGTGCACAGCATTGGTCAGGATTTTCTCGTCGCACATAACGACAGCTGTGTCGGTGCCTTGCTGATAACGCTGATGAGTTACAAGCCATTCCGAAATATAGCGCGACTGCACATCCTCAGTCTGGGCACTCATGAAGGTTACGTGTTTCGGGCGTGAATTAAAGTTGTCGTAGACCTCCTGTCTGTCATCAGCCAGGGCATTGCCAAACTCTGCAATATTCTCTTTGATGTAGTGTCCGGCCTCTTGCATGTCGTCGTTCATGTAATAGCGATCGTAGTCCCAATAAAAAAGCGTCTGCCGGACTTTTCCTATCTTCCGGCAAAGTTCTTTTTCGGCCTGCTGCATCATGTTGAAACCCACAAAGGCATAGACATCCTGCTCAAAATCCTTTGTGTCTCCTTCGGCTACATTCCGGTAAATCATACCCTCATAAGCCACACCATCACGCTGGAGCTGAGCCTTGTAACAGGTATATATGTCGCCGAGACGTGACCAGAATTCTTTGAAACGACGTTTAAGGAGTGTGGCATGGTCAGCCTTGAAATTGCTGAAAAAAGCCATCAGTGCCTGTTTCTGCTGCTCGCTCAGCGTTGGGTCGTCGTCCAGTGCATGATAGTCTTTAAGGTCGCAGAATACGTTTTTCGCCGGTGCCAGATTCTTGTCAATGTCGTCAAAATCGGCCAGCAACATCTCGCCCCACCCATAGAATCTGTCGAGTGTCTCAGAGGACTGATTCCCCTGCGACACTTGAAGATAACTGTGATACAGACGGCAGACCAATTCGATGTGGTCAGCAAGCTTCAGAGTAGAATGAGATTGGAAAAGCTCACTCACCGTTAAATAGGCAGGACTCCATAAGGGCTTTCCCCATATGTGAGCAAGCTTACGGTTGAGAAACAAAGCCGCACGTTTATTCGGGAACACAACGGCTACATGTGAGAGGTCGCCTCCAAAACGTTGCAACAAGTCCTCAGCTACGTGGTCTAAAAAAGTCTTTCTTTTCATACTTTCACTATGTGGCGGGAATGAAATACATACCAAAGATAGCCCGTGACATGATGCCAGCCCATTTCCCGTAGCAGGGCTACGTAGTGTTCTACCTGTCGGATGTGGCTTTCCATGGGCTTACCGAATTTGAAATCCACCACGACGACCTCTTTACCATCGGTCATGACGCGGTCGGGGCGAAGTTCCTCCATTTTGTCATTGTTCGCACTCTCCTCGAAGAGGATGGTCCTTTCGTTGAATAAATGCCAACGACCGGAGAACCAGTCTCTTACTACTTCATCCTTAAACTGCCTGTGTAATTCCTCACGAACCATGTCGGGCGTAAGACCTTTGTCATAGATGATGCCTTCTGATTCCAGCGAGCGTAGCACGATATCCACATCCTCCAAGGTCCTGATGCGGGAAAACAACTCATGGAAAACGCGGCCATTCTGAATGTAGCGCTTTCTGTCGGTGTCGTCTTCATTGCCCATGATGAAGTCCGAACTACGATTGCTCTGTAAGAAATTGACATGACGGCCAAATGAGGCTACTGAGACGGGATGCTGGGTAACGGGCAACTCAAAAACGTTTTCTCCACAATTTTGTGTGGTCTTCTCGGGTGTGATGGTTAGCTGACCGTAAGTGAAGTCCACGGTGTCCACTTTAGCATCATCACCGACATTGAGTGAACTCCCATGCAAAGCCTCAGCAACCAGTGGCAGGCAATCGTCAATAAGGTAAGACCTAATCTCTCTGTGAAAGCCACTTCCCTTGCGTCCACCGAAGACATAAAGATTGCAGCGGGCACGTGTAAAGGCTACATAAAGCAGGTTGAGGTTGTCCACCATGTTGAGTAAATGTTCCTGCTGGTACTGTGACTCATAGATGGTATCACCGAGTGCGGTCTTAGAGAACGTTACGGGAACAAGTGGCAACCCGTTGAAGGGCTTTAAGGTGGGCTGACACCAGAGAACATTGCTCTTTTCAAGAACCCAGTCACAGAACGGCATGATGACGGTTGGAAATTCCAGTCCTTTGCTCTTATGGATGGTGAGCATGCGTATGCCATCTGTTATATCACTCTCTACAGCTGCTTTGTACATATTGTTTTCCCACTCCGTAAGCACATCAGCAATGGTGGCCGCATTGGAGCTGAGAAAATCACGAAGCCTGTCGAAGAAACAGCAAACATATGCCGACTGGTTCTTCAAGGAATCGAGACTGAAGATGGTAAACAAGGCTTCTGCCACGTCCATCACCGGCTGTGCCCTGAGCCGTTCACGTTCTAAGGCTGAGAATCCCTCCGGCAGCACGTCGTCGAAGTTTTCCTGCCGCTTCATCAGCAGTATGTCTGCGTCGGTTCTGTGCTTCACCTGACTAAGCCATGCCTTGGCAAGATTAGCCTTAGAGAGCATGTCGGACTCGTCAACCAATACGTGCATGGCATCGATAAGTATGTTGACAGCCAGCGAAGCACCAAGCTTGAAAGCCTCATCGGAGACTAGCGGAAGTTCGGGAAAATGGAGTTGGAAATAGTCTACTATGAGTTGTATGCTGCCGTTGTTACGGGTGAGAATTCCTATGTTCGACGGCTTTTCACCGGCGTCAAGCAGACTTTCCACAGTTTCGGCCAACCTCTTCAGAGTCTCCTCCTGATAGTTGTCATAAGGCAGCAGATGTACCTCCACACGACCTTCGGAGTTTACTTTTCGGTCATCCACCATTTGCTCTACGTCGGCATAAGCCGCTTCAAGCTCCTTTTCGCCTTCTGCGTCTGAGTCCTTACAGTCGTAAGCCAAGGGTACGGCTGCACGGAAAAAGGAGTTGTTGAAGTTTACGATGTTTCGCAGACTTCGGCGGTTGGTGCGTAAGCTTTCAGTGTCGATGAAGCATTGCTCGGGCGAAAATTGATTGTCAATACGGTTGAGCAGCTGCCAGTCAGCGTCGCGCCAGCGATAGATGCTTTGCTTCACATCTCCCACGAGCAGGCTTCCGGAGGCATGACTGATACAGTCGTTCAGCAACACCTTGAAGTTCTTCCACTGCATGACTCCCGTATCCTGAAATTCGTCAATCATGATATGGCGCAGGGTAGAGCCAATCTTCTCGTAGATGAAAGGAGCGTCCTGGCCATCAATGGCTTTGTTGAGTACTTCCTGTGTGTCGCTGAGCTGAAATCTGCCGGTCTCAAGATTGAGAGCCTTTACGGAGTCGGCAATTGCCTTGAGCAGTCGGAGCTGGTAAAGGTTTTCAAGTGTAGCCTTTGCTGACTTATAGTCTCTGACGAGCCCGGGGCGCCTTTCTTCACATGAGTTAAGCATCTCTGTGAGTCGTGGAGCCAGTGATTCGGCTCTTGAGTGTTGTCCGGATTTCTTTGCCGTAATCCATTTTGCCGGTTCCGTTTGTACGGAACTCACACGTTTACCCATCATTTTCGATGTGATGAGCACATCCGGTTTCATGTCGCGGAGCTTCAGGAAATAACCGCAGGGACCTGATGCTCCATAGGCGAAGTCGTTCTCATCGAGTCCTTCAGACTGTAACAGTTTAAAGAAGTCAGTTCCCATTTTCTGCAATTCTTTAGCAGCGTGGTCCTTTACTTCCGTTACCTCCTTCCGGTAGTTTCTGAAATAGTTCGAGGCCGAAGCTTCGTTGAGTGCCTGAGCATTCTGCTTGTAAAAATCACGGAAAATGTTGCGACCGAAATCCTTAATCTGTCCTATGACGTTCCACGCTTTGTCCTCCGAAATATTGTGCTCGATGTATTCACTTATCCACGCCAGCACCTCACTGTCAGCCGTAAGGCTCTCTATCATACCGTCGACCGCCTTCGACTCCACCTGTTCATCATCGATGTTGACTCGCATGTTGGCGTTGAGCTCGAGTTCCCTTGCCAAATTACGCAACACTTGTTGAAAGAAAGCGTCGATGGTGAGCACCTTGAAATAGCTGTAGTGATGGAGGATGAGCCTCAATGCTTCGCCTGCATTCCGACGGATGAGCTCACCACCCAGTCCGGTCTCTTGCGCGACGATGCTGAAGTAGGGCTCCGATCCATCGAGGCGTTTCCAAATACCATAAAGATGGCTCAATACGCGCGTTTTCATTTCTTGTGTGGCTTTGTTGGTGAAAGTCACAGCCAGCGTATTCCTGTATTCTGTCGGGTTGCTCACCAAAAGTTTGATGAACTCCACGGCCAGCCGGAACGTCTTTCCACTTCCGGCACTGGCCTTGTAAACGGTCAGTGGGGCAGAAGGCTTTAGTGAATCGAACAGATTGCTCATTTGGGATTAATATAATAAGGTATGGACAATTTATTTTGTCCGCTTCTTAACAACGATGGTCTTGAACCAGTCTTTTAGCACACCGCCGTACTGATCCTGCGAGTCAGAAAGCAGGATGATGACCTGAGAGCCATTGGGGAGCTTGGGTCCGAGACACATGCCTTCATAGTTGGCAATGCTGAAATCGAGCAGACTGAAGTAGGTGTGCCATTTCGTAAGCAATGCTTTCTTCATGAAGGGGCTGTCGTCGCTCAGTGGCCTGTCTGCCTCTACTGGGGTACTCTGGGCCGGAAACACCTGATAAATCTTGTTCGAGACGAAAGCACCAAGGCGTGATGGCGGCGTAAAGAACTCACGCTCCAGTACGAGCAGAGACCCATCGTCGAGCGCGGTCATCTCGCTCACACCCATGGCATAGAGGTCGGTGGCGGTGGTTGCCTCGGGGGCATCCATGAGGTAGGCATACTGTTTCCCTGCCTGCATCAACGAGTCAAACGACTGGATACGGATGCGGTTCCTCACCTTGTTGACTGCTGTGGCCACGCTGCCGTCACCATAGAGCGTACTCTCGCTACACGTCCAAAGCAATCCGGTGGTCTCATTGAAAGTAAGCGATTCCAGACTGTAGTTGGGACGTGCTTTCGAAAAGACAGCCGGAACCTCTACGTTCTTTCCCGTCAGCGTGCCGTCAAGATTATATTCTTTGATGGCATTGTCGGCCTCACCACTTATAAGTATCGTGCGGCGCAGAGGCAAGTAGGCTATGCCCTCACCATCGCGATTGGGCTTGTGGGCATCGCGGAAACCGAGATTCCTCACACTCTTTATCTGTCCGCTTCGTTGGTCGAAGTCCATTTTGAATACAAAGAAGCCATCGGTTTTTGACTTGTCACTTACCACTGCGTAATAGTTGCCTCCGAGACTGGCTATGCCGCTGTAGTTTCCAGCCGGCACACTGTCTGGGAATTCTACTTGCTCATTTTCCCTCACCACCGCCACTGAGGTAGTTTGGGCCGATGCGTTCTGTACGAGGGCCGCAAAGAGCATAAAGGAAAGGAGATAACGAAGTTTTTGTTGTTTCATCTCTGGTTCATTTTTGAGACTGATAGATTGATTCGCGCTGTCAGGACTTCAATAAGGGTCACGCAGCCTGTTTGGGCATGCGCCGGATAAGGCAGCACATGCCTGCAAAAGTCAGGAAGGCATTGAGTATAAGCAGCTCGTAACTAAACTTATAACCACCCAGCCAACGCTCAGAGTTTAGGTCCAGAACGAGGCAGATGCAGGGAGCAAGCAGGGCTACAAGGGGCACAAAACGGTCGTGTACTGGACGTCGGACGATGATGGCAAAGCCAAAGAGTCCCATGATGGGCCCGTAGGTGTAGCTGGCAAGGATGTAGACCGCATCAATGACACTCGTGCTGTTGAGGATATCGAACATCACGATGCAGAGACCCATGATGACTGCCATTCCCACATGAACCCACCGCCGCGTGCGTGTTATCTGCTCATCCGATTTTCCTTTTACACCGAGGATGTCAATAGTGAACGAGGTGGTAAGTGCAGTGAGTGCCGAGCCGGCTGCATTATAGGCTGAAGAGACGAAACCAATAATGAACAGAACGCCCACTATGACTGGCAGCCAATGACCTGTGGCAATGACAGGGAATATTTTGTCGCCCGAGGCATCAATACCTTTCGCAGCGGCAAACACGTAGAGTAAAACACCAAGCATTAGGAAGAAGAGCACAACAAAGAACTGGCTGAAGATGGTGACCATCATGTTCTTCTGTGCGTCGTGATAGTTGCGGCAAGTCAGATTGCGTTGCATCATGTCCTGGTCCAGGCCTGTCATGGCTATCATGGTGAAAGCCCCCGCAAAAAACTGTTTGAAGAAATACTCCCGGTCGTTGACGTCGTTGAAGAAGAACACCCGGCTGTAAGGGCTGTCAGCGATGACCTGCACCATTCCGCCAAAACTCAGATGAAGGTCGCGGGCAATGAAGACAATGCAGAGCACCACCGACACAACGAGACACAGCGTCTTGAGCACATCGGTCCAGATTACTGACTTTACGCCACCCTTCACTGTGTAAACCCACACAAGCCCCACAGAGACAATCACGTTGACTCCGAACGGAATGCCTAAGGGACCAAAGGCTAAGAGCTGAAGGGTGGTGCACACTAGGAACAATCTCACTGCGGCACCGAGCATCTTGGACAGGAAGAAGAACCAGGCACTCGTGCGGTAAGAGCTTGCGCCAAGGGTGTCGGAGAGATACTGATAGATGGACGTCAGCTTCATCTTATAGAAGAGCGGGGTCAGCACAAAAGCTATGACAAGCTGTCCCACAATGAAACCGAGGAACATCTGCATGTAACCAAACCCGCAGCTGCTCACCATACCGGGCACAGAGACGTAGGTGACGCCCGACATGCTGGCTCCTATCATAGCTATGGTCACAAGATACCAGCGGGAGCGACGGCTGCCAAAGAAGCTCGCATTGTCGCTGTGGCGCGACGCAAAGTAGGATATCGTGAAAAGAGCTAAAAAGTAAGCCGCCACAGTGGCGAGAATAAGGGTAGGTGACATGATGTATACTTAACGATGATTGTCCTGCAAAATTACAAAAACTTTCCGTCAGTAACGTCCTCTCTTCCCCTTTATTTGCCACGGTAGCGGAGATTTTCCTCTTTTAATGCTGCTGCCCTTTGATGCTCCAACCAGCATACTTGCGGTCGACAATAAGCAGACGGACAGGCCTTGTGGTATATGACACGGGAACGGAGTAATGAACTTTATAATTGACAATCAGCTCTTTACCCTCGCCCCTTTGAAGCTTTACATCGGTTATCTCAGGCCTGCGGTTGCTTTCTGGCAATACGATGGCTATGACGAAACTGTGCTCGAAGTCCACTTCCGTGGGCTCACCTCCTTTACCCATAAAGGCTGCAGGGCCAAAGAGCCGGTCGAACTGCTGTGCCGTTGCTATCTTTACCACCGAAATCTCATTGTTGTTGCCCTGATAGAAGTAATTGCGCGCGTCGGCAAACTTCACTGTGTCCTTGATGCCTGCGCAGGATGACAATGCCCCGGCCAAGGCCATAGCAAGCCCCAAGGAAAAAAATCTCTTGATACTCATATTTTTTGTTTTGTTCAGCCTTTAAATACTGGCTTAGGCAAGAACTTGCACCATTCAGAATATTTTCAGGCTTCGGCTACCACTCCCTGAAAAGCTCGAAGCCGGCTCTGATGCCGGTACTCTCGTAGCGGTTCTTGTTGAACGACGAGAAGATGCCGATGCTCATCAGCCTTGTCTTTATGCCGTAGCCTATCTCTGTATAAGGATGGAGCTTGTTGGCCAGCAGACTGCTCACGTAGATGCGCTCGCGCTCTATTACATGTCCGACAATAGGAATCCAGGCTGTGAGGAGGATGGGACTCTCGTAGGTGAAGTTGCCACGGACGTAGTACTGTGAGGCATTGTACCAATTGCCGTTGAGCAGTTCGAAGTCGCCCGACCATTCGTCGTTCCATCCGTCGGGGATTGTAGTCTGACGGAAATTGGAGTAGTCGAGAAACACAGTATGGCCATTGGAATCGAAGTAGAAGCCTTCGCCGAGGCGCATCTGCAACGATTTGAGTCCACCGAGACTGAGTTTGTACTGCCCGTCAATCTCCAGCCTCTGATAGCCCACATTGGCATTGGCCAGCCCACGGTAGCTGCTTTCGTAGAGAGCCGTAAGGATGGGACCGCTGAATCCCAACGGCCGGTAGGTGAGCTCTATGTTGGGTGCGAAGGTGACGTAGGCTCGCGGCAGGTTGGCCTGCATCTGACCGTAAGGATTGACGGCGGCACGGCGATGGTACATGAATCCTACCTTCACTCCCCAATGGCGGTTCAGGTCGTAGTGCACTCCCATTGTCCACCACTGGTCCTTGAAGTAGTCGAGGTTCATGCCGTCCCAGTTCACGGAGTCGCCACGCTCAGCTTTCAGAGCTTCAATGACGCGCGAGTTGGTGATGCGGTTACCGTTACCAAAGTTCGACTCCACGTAGCCTCCGTGGCGCTGGTCAAAATACCAGGTGATAGGAATCTTGAAATAGAACTGGTTGAGTTTGAAGGAGTAGCCGCATTTGAACTGTAGCCAAATGTTGCTGTTGGGGGTGAACTGATAGCCTCCGCGGATATTCATTTTGTAATAGACTCCCATCGTCGGGTTGTAGCCCATGTAGAGCGGGTTCAGTATGGGGTTGATACGTACATAGCCCTTCTTCTCCGGCCCGAACTTCTCACTTATCTGTGTCAGCAGGTTCTCGCCTATAAGGTCCCATGAAATGTACTTCCACATGTTTTTCTTCTTGGTTACCGAGGCCTGATCCTTGCGTGACAAGATCAACCTGTTGTAGAGGCTCTCCTCGCCGGGCGCAAGGGGCTCGGGGCGCACCTGTTCCATGAGGCTGATGTCATGAGAGACGGTGTCGGCACGGGCTATGGGTTTCTTCAGACCATACCAGGCTGCATACTCTCCATTGGTCTGATTACCTAAGAAGCGGAAAGTGGACTCGAGGTTGCATCGGCTTGGCACGTTGCCCTGCCGGCCCATATCGACATAAAGCGTATAGCGCACCATATCGTACTCGCCCTTGAAGCGGGCTTCCATCACGCGTCCTGTCCGCACGTCGATTTTGGCTTCACCCGTCATGAGCAGGGTGTTGTCGAGCCGTGGCGTGAAAGCAACTATAGCCGTGGAATCGTCCTCAACGCTCACTTTGTAACGGTAGTAACACCGGTTCTCCCGACAGAAGGGCGAGAGCTGGTCGTCGCTGATCATCGTTGCGCTGTAGATATGAGGCGTGAGGTAATAGAGTACTGAGGGCAGAGTCGTGGAGCGCCTGGGCACCGTGGAGAGTTCGATGAGTTTGCGCGACTTGAACTTTCCAAGTGTGTCGGGACGCACCTCGGAATAGGTTTCGCCAAAAAAGTCACGCTGTCTGCCGCGCGAGATGGCGTACATGGTGGGAACGGCAGCAAGAAGGATGTTGCGCCGCTTCACCGACAAGGAGAACTTTGTATAGGCATAGCTGACCGAATCGGGAACGCTGTAGTCGTCCTTCGCCAACCGTGCGTAGCCGAACATCCTGTGCAGCACTGTCCGGCGCGGATTGTCGGCTGCCTGCAGGGGTGAGGCATTGAGGGCAAGCAGAAGGAAGACGAAAAAGGTCCGTACAAACTTCATTGCCGCAAAGTTAGCAAAAAGTTCTGTTCTGACAAGAGTTTTCCTATGGGTTTTGAACAGACTCATCCTCGACGGCTGCTGGCCTTTGCAGTAAGAAGCCTACGGCGGCTGTTCACGTCCTATAATCTCCAGAGACTCTGGATTTCGTTTTTCAACTCTTTGTCGCTGACTCCTTCGTTGATGTAGTTGCGCTGTGAGGCCTGCTTACTGCCTTCGAGCCGGGCCGTGAGCTCTGTGGCCCTGACGTCGGCGCGATAGATGTTCATCTGCTTCAGGGTGCCAACGACCTGACATACAAATTTTTTGTTGAACTCCTTGAATGTCTGGTTCTTAGTTTGTCCGAGCTCGATGGTGTGATTTTGCAGGAGCTGCTTCATTTTTATGGGAGAGAGCTCGTGCCAAGCGGGACGAAGGTATCCGTCGAGCTGTCCCACATAGTTTAAAGCCATCGTGAGTCTGTGCATATCATTGCGAGGGTCGGGCTTTGAGCCTATGGCATCGTAGAGCAACACAGCAGTGAGGAATCGACGGAGTACCTCGCGCGGCACTCTGCGATAGTACACCATTCGGAAGAAATTGCAGGGGTTGAGAGTGTATTCCAAGTGAAGATTCAGAGGGAATGCCTTGACGGCTTCCTCCAGTCGCTGCCGGTTGTGGTATCTTTTGGCCAACGACTCCAACTGTCGCGACGATGCAAGCTGTTTCACGTAGTCAACAAGCATCTGTTGTTCCTCGTCTGACCCCATGAGGGTGATGATGTTCTCAAGTTGCAGTCCATATATGTTCACTTCTTCATACCAGGGCACCATCATGAGCGAATAAATGCGGTTACGCGCCTGAGTCATCTCGAAGCTCGGGTCGTAGGGGGTCAGCTTCATGAAGGCATCAAGGTCCATGTGCAGCGTCTGGTCCAAAGGTGCACAAGAGCTAAGCAAACCCTCAAGGTCGGCAGCCAACATGCAGAGCCGCTTTTCATCGTCGGTAGGCTCCATGAGCGGGAGGTCGCTGTATTGTTTGTTCCACTCGTCGAACTCGCTCAGATAGGATTGCTGTCCGACTTCAATGTAATCGGGCACAGCCACCTCCACACAGAGTGTCTTCTCCCACTCCCTCACTTCCGTCACGGTGCCCTCAAGAATGCCGTGTTCCGCATTCTGGCAGTAGGTGTAGACCATATGGCACTGAGGGTCGCTTACGTATGCCACATGGAGAGTATCTATATAAGCCATGATTGCCTCGGGATTATAGACGTTCTGAGGGTCATGTGTGAGCACCACTCTCTTGCCCGAAGCCTTCTTGAGCTTGTCGTCTAAATCGTCGCCTTGCCAAGCATGATGACTGAATCCTACTATATTACAAACAATATGATTCATAGAAATATCCTGTTTAGATATAGCAACAGATTGTTCTTGCTATCCTTATTATTTACAATATGCAAAGATAGCATATATATGAATAACCACAAAAAAATCAGGACATTATTTTGAAGAGAAAAAACGTTGAATCAATGTTCCACTGATGCTTCAGGACTTTCTGCGCTTTTGCTCTCTATGGACAATGCCTTTTGCTCTATGGCCAAGGAGAGGTCAAAATTGGGAGAGTGTGCAATGAAAAACTTTGTTTTTTGATACGAAAAAACGGGCGTTAAATAATGCTAACACTAACCGAATCCTTTACAAATAAAAATCTCGAAATAGAGAAAATCAGAGCGCTTTGAGACCCTTTTTTGAGTACTTTTCGCTCGAGATCGGACCTCGAGGG
>OMVH01000046.1 GCA_900314365.1 uncultured Prevotella sp.
CCATTGCACACTCTCTCGATTTTAGAATCTTTCCTGTCCACATTGTCAAAGGAAACATATCACTCAGAGGGTTAGATAGGTAGGTTGGAAATTGTCCTCAAATATCCACTGCAGGGTGCGGCAAGGTAGGGTTAGGGGCCGTCCGCATTCTGCGAATATAGAAGAGAATCCATCGGATATAGTAGAAGTGAAAGAATTTCTTATTTGCCCGCAGGATGCGGACGGCCACGAAGGCCGCACCCTGCAGTGGACACACGTTAGGCAATATCCAAAGATAGGAACGGAAGCAATGCTGAAGTCGTATACACAATTCTTGTCGGAAGCCTCCGGTCGTTTTCAAAGGAAGGGTACTACATATTCCGACTGCTTGTTCTCCACGATGACACGGTTCATGTTGTACCTGATGACCACAGTGTGATTGCCGTCGTCCATGGTGAAGTCGTCCATGCCCCCATTGAGAGGAATGAACGGAGGAATCACCGGTTGGTCACTGTCACCGGGATTCTTCATATTAGCCACTTCCACATCGCACACCGGCATTCTTATGCCGAGGTCAGCAGGACGGCGTCCTTCGCCAAAGAAAATCTCCTGTCTGAGCAGATAGACAAGCTCCAAAAGAGCGTCCTGCCCCTGTGTGGCATCCACCATGGCCTTGCTCACCGATGTTCCTGAGATGGTAGGCACGTCGATGGGCTGCGTGCGGTCGAGCACGAGTCCGTGACGAAGGGAATCAGCTGCCGACGCTGCCACAGCATAGAGACTGCTTGCGGGATAGTGGCGCGAACCACCGTTGAAACGTCCTTCAAGATGGTCGTCAACTCCCCGGAGCCGGGGACGGCGGGCAACAAGACCGAGGAGGCTGTTGAGTTCGGCCCGAGCCTCTTCAAGCCGCCCCTCACACACTAAAGCCTCGGCTATGATGAGATAGTCCTCCTCAGCCTTGGCAATGGTGACGGGACTCTGATAGGTTGACGTGATTTGCACGTATTTAGGGTCGAGGAAGTCGAGTCGGGGCAGAGGTTGGAACCACGTGCCCCAGATGGCTTCCTGAGCTACATTGTTGACGCTGTTGGCACCATCGAAAGTGAGCTGTACGCAGAAGTCATCCGAAAGCTGCAGAGCCGTACGGGCTTCACTGACAGCCTCGTCAGCCCTGCCAAGACGATAATAGACGCGGGCCTTCAGAGTGTGGGCGAAAGCACGGGCCGAATCTGTGGCCGCATAGCTCAGGACACTGTCTGCCAACGCTACAGCTTCTGTGAGGTGGGTGCGCCAGTCGACAGGCTCACCGCCGGTAGCATCGGGCAGGGAAGTGAAGAACTCGCCGGCTAATATCTGTGAGAAGGTCTTGGCTGTGAAGAGGTCGTATTTCTCTGCCGCCGTTATGTTGGGGTCGTGGTGCAGTACCGTTCCGAAAGCATAGTCCACGGACTCCCGCAAGTTGCCCACGTAGCGCTGCAGCTGCTTCACGTCCTCATCGTTGGTCTTCAGCTCAGGCACGTCGAAGACGCGGTTCGATCTCGTGTAGTTGTTATAGTAGTTGTCGGAAAGTATCTCCATGAGCTGTGCATAGTCGCCCATACACTCGGCAAAGTTCTTTCTCACACCGTTCACCCACGTACGCATGGCATTGGGCTGACTAAGAAAGGTGTCGTCGGTGACGTTAGGACTCTGTGTGTCGCCCGGCTCAATGAGACTGCACGACGACAGTACAAGAACCAGGAGGGAGGAGGAGGTAAGATGTCTCTTCATCAGAAATCAAGTCTTAGAGTAACAATATATTGACGTGGCGCACTGAAGGTGGCGTAGTTGATGCCGCCCGTAGCCACAGCTCCCTGTTCGAGGGCTCCGGAGACAGTGGCCTCAGGGTCGCAGTCGGCTGCCGTGAAAGCAAAGGGATTGTAGACATTGAAGGCCACATTGACGGTCTTCACAGCCCAGCGGTTGACGCGGAAAGTGTAGTCGGCTCCGATATTGCGAATCTTGAGAAAGTCGGCTTTACTGACAAAATAGTTCGTGAACTTCAGCCAGGCAGCACCCTGGGTGAGTCCTTCGAGGGCCTTGGCTGGAATGCGCGGATCGGAGATGCCCTTACGGAAGCGGAACTGTTCGTCGAAAGAGTGGACGTAGGCTCCCGTCTGATAGTCACCCGTGAGAGTGAAGTTCAGTTGACGGTACCGGGCTCTGATGCCGAAATTGCCATAGAAGGTGGGAAGCGTTGAACCGAGGTCCTGGTCGGTGAGCACCTCCTTGAGCGTGCCGTCGGCATTGAGTACCGCCTTGTTGCCATAGAGATAGCCAATGGGTTTACCCTCGCTGACGGCATTCATGATGGTAGCGGGATCGAAGCCTCCAATGCGGAAGGTCACCTGGCCTCCCGTCGAGGCTACACGGTTGTGATTGGTGTTCAACGATGCGTTGATGCCCACCGTCCAGTCGCGGCTTTCAATAGCCGTGATGCCGAATGTCCACTCCATGCCATGATTGCGGATGTCGCCGACATTGGCAAGGTAGGTTGACGTCTGCCCGGAGGAAGGAAGGGTGGGTATGCTGAAGATGGCGTCGAGCGTACGCGAATAATAATAGGTAAACCCGATATTCACACGACCGTGCAGCAGACTGGCTTCGACACCAGCTTCATAGGAGTGCATCTTCTCCGGACCGAGGTCTGGATTGCCGTAGGCTCCAAAGACTGCTGCCTGCTGACCTTGGTAGGAACTGATGTCAATGGTGCGCTGCCAGGCGAAGGCTGGTGGAAAGTTGCCGGCTATGCCGGCGTTGGCGCGGAGGCGGAGCGAGGTGAGCAAGCCGCTGCGGCGCAGCGGAGCCATGAAAGCCTCGTCGGAGAGCAGGTAGGAGAGTCCCACCTTGGGATAGAACTGCCAGCCCACATTGTCGCCGAAGGCGCTGTTGTAGTCCACTCTCATTCCAAGGTCGATATAATAACGATTGAGGAACCCGATGTTATCCTGAAGATAGAGTCCGTAGTTGTGCAGGTAGCTGAGCCATTCGTCGCCCGTCACCGTACCGGCCCCGCTCATCACCTTCACTCCGTCGCGTACGTTGGTACCGTTGAGGAGAGTCTGCTGGTCGTGGGTATTGAAGTACTGGAATCCGGCCGTAGCAATGTTGCTCATCCAGTCACCACAATAGAGACGGTACTGGGCATTCACGTCGGCGGTGATGCCGAGATAGTCGCGGCCGCTGTTGAAGACGCGTCCGGCATCGCTCGTTCCCTCGGGCTTCACCTGCGTGTGAATGAGCCATTCGTTGGTGGTTATCTCCTTGTTCGTGCTGCGGCGGTAGTCGAGACCGAAGGTGCCCTTCAGACTAAGGTTCTTCAGAGGTGAGAACCTGAGGGTGTGCGACATCTGGAATCGCTTGATGTTGGTGCGGTTGTACTGCAGCCGTTCGGCCTTGTCGATGAATGCTTTGAGGAGCGAGAACTCGGCATCGTCCATAGCATCGATGTCGGCCCCGAAGTTATGCACTGTTCCGTCGGCAGCCGTATAGCGCAAGTCGTTGGCGGCACTGCATTCTGTAGTCCACAGACCAGTGTAGAGGCCTTGGTTGCCATTGCGCGTGCGGCGGAAGTCCTGTGAGAGGAAGCCGAAGGAGTTCTCGTAGTCGAGCATCCGGTTCACTTTCAGCCGCGATCCAAAACGCAGCACATAGCGCTTGCTGTCGTTGCCATCGTGGATAACGGTACCAGTGTTCTGGCCCATATTGGCCCCGAAACTGTAACCGAAGCGCTCATTACCTCCGTCGAAGCCCACCCGATAGAGTTGTTCCAGACCAGTCTGATTGAGTAACTCCTTGGTACGCTTGAAATGATAGAACTGCGACGTGGCCTCGTCGACACCGAACTGTGTGGAGAAGAAGGCATGGAAGCGTCCGTCACCACCCTTTCGCGTAAACACCTGTATGACGCCGTTGGCAGCATCCGAGCCATAGAGTGTGGTGGCAGCCCCACCAGGCACATACTCTATGTGGTCGATATTCTCAAGCGGAAGGTCACCGATGGAGCCCGTGGCGGCTGTCTGACCCATGGGAAGGTCGGAGGTGGAATAAGGTTCGGCACTGTAACCGTGGTGCGAGGCACTCACGTAGGAGCCCGTATTCATGTTGTCCATGCGCACACCGTCGACATAGATGACGGGAGTGGAATTGGCAAAAGCCGATGACAGTCCGCGCGACCTGATAAGGGAGGTGGAACCTGGCTGAGCGGTAGTGACGGAGAATTGTACGGCCGGAAGAGCATCCTGAAGCATGAGGTCGAGGCGTCCCGATGGAACGTTGGCCAAATCCTTGGCCTGCACCTTCGTAAAGGTCGATGAAAGTCTGCGGCGCTGAATCTGCGCTCCTTGTCCGGTTACGACCACTTCGTTGAGGTTGATGGAATCATTCACCGAGCCCGGTGCCACATCATCCTTTTCTTTGCCCGACGCTGCCAAGCTCGCTGCAAGGCACAGTGTAAGGGGTATCAATCTTCTTACCATTAAATGATAGTATTGTCTGTTCTTCTATCCTATGCAGTCAGAACAACGTCTCAACCCTTCGCTGGAAAGAAAGACCATGTAAACGGCAGCAACTTGCTACTGACTGATGTCCAACACGGTGCAAAATTAGCAAAATATTGCAAAATGACCCTACAATTATCTTGGAAATATAATATAGGTAGAAAGTGGTACCAGTCGGGAAAGGGTTGGAAGGGGTACTCGGAGCAATCTGAGTTTTCGGAGTATTCTGAGTAATCTGAGTAATCCGAGTAATCTGAATTTTCTGAATAATCCGAGTATTCTGAATTTTCTGAATCTTCTGAATAATCCGAGTATTCTGAATACTCCGAAAACTCAGAATATTCTGAATTATCAGAATAGCCACAAGCGCCCTCTCCTATCCTACCGAGCGTGAAATTTAGGGATTAACCGAGCAATTTGCGGGCCGATTGTTTCCTATTCCGTTTCAGAATTTGTAACTTTGCAAAGTAAACTGCGCGATATCCGCGCATACGACTAAAACAACAATCCGACAACAAGAAATCTATGAACAACCCAACGAACAGCGAGGATCGCACCGAAAACGTCCCCCGCACAGCTTCCAAGGGCAAGGTAAGCCCCGTGGCATGGGTGCCTACCCTCTACTTTGCCATGGGAATGCCTTTTGTGGTGCTCAACATGGTATGCACACTGATGTACAAAGGCTTAGGAGTGAGCGACCGACAGATAGCATTCTGGACCTCACTCATCATGCTGCCTTGGACACTGAAACCCCTCTGGAGCCCATTTTTAGAGATTTACAAGACCAAGAAATTCTTTGTCGTGCTCACGCAGCTCCTCTCGGGCGTACTCTTTGCGCTCGTGGCTTTAGCACTGCACCTTCCCCACTTCTTCGCCATCACCATCGCCATGCTGGCTGTCATCGCACTGAGTGGTGCCACCCACGACATTGCTGCCGACGGCACCTACATGAGTGTTCTCTCCAAGGACGACCAGGCTAAATGGATTGGCTGGCAGGGAGCTTTCTACAATATAGCCAAGATTGCCGCCACGGGTGGTCTCGTCTATTTGGCCGGTATCTTCATTGAAGACTTCGGCATCGTCATGGCCTGGACCATCATCATGCTTATCATCGGCATCGTCATGTGCTCTCTCGGAGTCTACCATTACTTCATCCTGCCTTCGGCCGGCAAGCCCGCAGAGAGTGCCAAGGGTATCGGCGAAGCCCTCAGAGAGCTGTGGGGAGTGATTGTGGAATTCTTTGAGAAACGCCACATCTGGTACTACATCGCCTTCATTATCCTCTATCGTTTCTGTGAGGGTTTCGTGATGAAGATAGTACCCCTCTTCCTCAAGGCACCGCGATCGATGCAGGGGCTGGGCATGAGCGAACAACAGATAGGCCTCTGCTACGGCACCTTCGGAGCTGCCGCCTTCGTGGTGGGAAGCATCCTCGCCGGATACTACATCGCCCATAAAGGCTTGCAGAAGAGCCTGTTCAAACTGGCCCTGGTGTTCAACCTGCCCTTTGTGGCCTACACACTACTGGCTTACTACCAGCCCACAAACCTGGTCATCATCGGCAGCGGAATCACCCTCGAGTACTTCGGCTACGGCTTTGGCTTCGTGGGACTTACGCTCTTCATGATGCAGCAGATAGCTCCAGGCAAACACCAGATGAGCCACTACGCCTTCGCCTCGGGCATCATGAACCTCGGCGTGATGCTACCGGGAATGGTGAGCGGCCTGGTGAGCGACACCTTAGGCTACCGCACTTTCTTCGCCGTAGTGCTGCTCTGTGCCATCCCCGCCCTGCTCATCACCTACTTCGTGCCCTTTACCTATCCTGACAAACCCAAGGATACGAAGGCTTAACCCTCAGCAACCATTCATCAACAAGACACATAAGTTATGGAAAAACTCATTATCAAGGGCCAGCAACTCCCCAACATGCCGTGGGAGGAACGACCCGAAGGCTGCCACGACGTGATGTGGCGTTGCAGTAAGAATCCCATCATACCACGCAACCTTCTCGCTACGAGCAACAGCATTTTCAACTCAGCCGTGGTACCCTTCGGTGACGGCTTCGCAGGCGTATTCCGCTGCGACGACACCAACCGCCGCATGGTGCTCCACGTGGGATTCTCCGACAACGGTACCGACTGGCATATCAACGAGGAGCCGCTGCGCTTCGAATGCGACAATAAGGAAATCGGAGAGTGGGTCTACGGCTACGACCCACGCGTGACGAAGATCGACGACCGCTGGTTCGTGACGTGGTGCAACGGATACCACGGTCCCACCATCGGTGTGGCGTGGACCCAGGACTTCAAGACGTTCCACCAACTCGAGAACGCCTTCCTGCCCTACAACCGCAACGGAGTGCTCTTCCCAAGGAAGATTAACGGTCGCTACGCCATGCTCTCACGACCCTCAGACACCGGGCATACCGCCTTTGGCGACATCTTCTACAGCGAGAGCCCCGATATGGAGTTCTGGGGGCACCATCGCCACGTGATGTCGCCGGTAGCCTTCGAAGTGAGTGCCTGGCAGTGCATGAAGATTGGCGCCGGGCCCATCCCTATCGAGACCAGCGAAGGCTGGCTGCTTTTCTATCATGGCGTGCTCCACAGCTGCAACGGCTACGTCTACGCCTTCGGCTCAGCCCTGCTCGACCTCGACGAACCGTGGAAGCCCATCTACCGCAGCGGTCCCTACCTTATCTCACCGCGCGAAATCTACGAGCTCACGGGCGATGTACCCAACGTCTGCTTCCCATGCGCCGAGCTCCACGACCCCGCAACGGGCCGCGTGGCTGTCTACTATGGCTGTGCCGACACCGTGACGGGTCTCGCCTTTGGCTATATCCCCGAAATCGTTGAATGGACGCGCAAAACGAGCATCATCTAAAAAAAACACAAAAAAAGTTCGTTCAAAAGGAGACATTACAAAAATAAATACTTAATTTTGCAATGTTTCCTTTTTTAATAACCCAAATAAAACACTATGGATTCAGAATTCACACAAACACAAGCCAACGGCTCGGTTCAAGTCCAGCCAAAGCCCGACAACTATCTGGTGTGGTCGATACTGACCACCATCTGCTGCTGCCTTCCCTTTGGCATCGTGGCCATCGTCTACTCGAGCAAAGTGAACACTCTCTACAACTCACAGCAATATTCCGCTGCTGTCGAGGCAGCCAACAATGCCAAGAAGTGGTGCCTCATCAGTCTGATAACCGGTATAGCCATCGACATAATCTACTTCGCTATTATGTTCTTCACCGGCGCCTTTGCCACTATGTGCAACATGTAGGCCGCTGAGGACAATAGCAATATCTGGATGCATGGCATCAATAGGATGCTGACAGCCGGCCAGCGCAACTGGATAGCGCGCATAGCCATCATTGCGGGCCTTGTGACCGTGGTGATGGTATATTGCTGGATGTCTCCCTACGCATGGTGGATGCCGCGGTGCCCCTTCCGTCTGCTTACAGGACTGCAATGCCCGGGATGCGGATTCCAGCGGGCTATGGCCGCATTGCTGCGGGGGAAAGTGGCCGAGGCTGTGCACTATAACCTCTATCTTGTCTATGCCCTGCCCTATCTGCTGCTAGTCACCCTCAACCGCTACTTTCTGCCCTCACGCCTTCGCCGCCGTCTCACACCGTGGGTGGAGAACCGATGGGTGGTGGGCTTCTATGTGGTGAGCTTCTTCGTCTGGCTTGTAGTGCGCAACCTACTCCACATCTAAGAATCGGAACTCACATCCTCACAGAAACAGAAAACGGCAGCCGAAGGAGCATTTCTCCCGACTGCCGCAATCCTATTTATAAAGGCGCTAAACCTTTGGCGCGTTATTTCCCGAACTCAAACTGCTCGCACTTCAGCCCATTCGTAGTGTAAGCCTCGATAGCCGGCACAAGGCGCGTGAAATGCTCCGACTTGGAATGCTTGTCGAGCACATCGGCGTTCTGCCAAGTCTCACAGAACATCATGACCTTGGGGTCGGTTCCGCTCCTGAATATGTCGTAGGCCACATTACCCTCGTCTTTGCGCGAATAGTCAATAAGCTCCTTTGCCAACGCAAGCACTTTGTCAGTGTCGGCGGTCTCTTTCAACGTGAAGAATGCATTTAATCTGATCATTGTATTAAAGTTTATATATTAGATAAATGTAAATGGAACGGATATTCCGTCTCACGTGCAAATATAAAGAAACTTTATGAGAATGAGAAAAGGATGGTATTAAAAAATCATTATCCTGCATAAAAAGACTCAGTTCGCCCCCAGGAAGCAGAGTCGCTTCAAGGCTTACACAAGCTCTCTTCTCCATTGATGAATACAGACAGGTATGGGTAGCAGCCGGCCGCTAGCTTCCGTGTAACATGAAGACCGCAGTCCGGATGGCATATTTTTTGCCCGTCCTTGTTCATAATTCAAGGGATTTTCCTAATTTTGCAACTTAATATATAGATACAAAGACATTAAGCTTATGGAACAGCAACTTCTCATTTACAATACCCTTACTCGGAGTAAGGAGCTCTTCAAGCCCATTTGCCCGCCTCACGTTGGCATGTACGTCTGCGGTCCCACCGTCTACGGCGACCCCCATTTGGGCCATGCCCGTCCGGCCATCACCTTCGACGTGCTCTTCCGCTACCTGAAGCACTTAGGCTATAAGGTGCGCTACGTGCGAAATATCACCGATGTAGGTCATCTGGAGCATGATGCCGACGAAGGCGACGACAAGATAGAAAAGAAGGCCCGGCTCGAACAGCTCGAGCCCATGGAGGTGGCACAGTACTACACCAACCGCTACCATAAGGCCATGGAGATGCTCAACGTCCTGCCACCCTCAATAGAGCCCCACGCCACCGGCCATATCATAGAGCAGGAACAGCTCGTGAAAGAGATTCTCCAAAACGGCTATGCCTACGAGAGCAATGGCAGCGTATACTTCGATGTGGAGAAGTACAACCAGAAGTACCACTACGGTATCCTCTCGCACCGCAATCTCACCGATGTGATTAACCACAGCCGTGAGCTCGACGGCACAGCTGAGAAGCACAACCAAGTGGACTTTGCACTTTGGAAGAAAGCCCAGCCCGAACACATCATGCGCTGGCCGTCGCCGTGGAGCGATGGTTTCCCCGGATGGCACTGCGAGTGCACTGCCATGGGACGCAAGTATCTCGGCAAGCACTTTGATATCCACGGAGGCGGTATGGACCTCGTATTCCCTCACCACGAGTGCGAGATAGCACAGGCTGTAGCCAGCCAGGGCGACCAGATGGTGCACTACTGGATGCACAACAACATGATAACCATCAACGGACAAAAGATGGGAAAGAGCCTCGGCAACTTCATCACGCTCGAACAGTTCTTCACTGGTAACCACCCGAATCTCGAGCAGGCCTACTCGCCCATGACCATCCGCTTCTTCATCCTATCTGCCCACTACCGCAGCACCGTTGACTTCTCCAACGAAGCTCTGAAAGCATCGGAGAAGGGACTGGCCCGTCTCATGAACGGCATCGAGGACCTTGCCCGCATTCAGCCTTCCGACAAGTCGGACACTAACACGGGCTCCTTCGTGGGCGCCCTTCGCCAGCGTTGCTACGATGCCCTGAACGACGACCTGCAGACATCCACCGTCATTGGCATACTCTTCGAGGCTTGCAAGCTCGTCAATACCATCCTCGACCATAAGGCAGAGATTTCGGCTTCCGACCTCAAGGAGCTCACCGACACCATGCATCTCTTCGCATTCGACCTGCTCGGACTCAAGGACGAGAAAGGCAGCAACAACGATTCGCGCGAGAAGGCTTTCGGCAAAGTCGTCGACATGGTGCTCGAGATACGCGGTAAGGCCCGTGCCGAGAAAAACTGGGCACTATGCGACAAGATACGCGACGACCTCGCCAAGTACGGCTTCGAAGTGAAAGACACCAAGGACGGCTGCACGTGGAAACTCCTCTCTTAGGCCTCATCATCCGTGATGCCGGCCTTTGGGGCATGCTCTCCCTGCAATTGCGCACTGTGGTGCCACAGCAGGAAGAGTATGTCAAGGGTTCTATTGTCACCGATGCCGACAGCCTTGCCGACCCGGAACATCGGAAGCTGGCCCAGCTCTGTCTGTGGATGGATCCGGCAAACATCTATGCCACGGTAGGGCGCCGAAGGTTCAGCTCCCAAAAGCAGTTCGTCGAGAAAGCACCACCGGAGATAAAACGCTACGTGCAACAGCAAGTGGACCTGCGCATATGCCAGGCCGTGAAGCTTGCGGCCAAGAACGGTGTGCGCCTCTTCAAGGACTCCAAGCCCGGAGCACCTCTGCAGAAGCGTGATGAACTGATGTTCACGCCCACGCCTTTGGCTCTGCACACCCTCTTCAGGAAACAACCCGACGGAATCGATTATAAACTCACAGTAGGGCGCGATCTGCTCCCTATGGAACAACACGTGCGCATCCTCTGCAACGTGCCCTCACTATTCATCATCGACCAGCATATCATGCAGTTCGACGAAGGACTCAACGGCAAACTGCTGCATCCCTTCCTCAACCGTGAATGGATTCACATTCCGAAGGCCAAGCAGAGTGAGTATCTGCGACTCTTCGTGCTGCGCATAGCCGGAAAGATCGACATCGAAGCCGAAGGCTTCAGCGTGGAGCAACTGCGTCCCGAGGGGACGATGTCGCTTGTGCTGAGCCACACCGTCAATGGGAAATACACACTTCTGCCCCGGTTTACCTACGGTTCAAAGTCTTTTGAGAAATGGGACCGACGCCTGAAGAGCGTGACGCTCCACGACGACGGTCACGAGGTGAGTTTCGTGTGCGTCAACCGTAATATGGACTGGGAACGCGAGATGATGCACTACGTGAAATCGGAACTGTCAATGCCCGACTTTGGCACTCTGAACGGCATCATTGAATGGACCAGCACCCACAAGGCTGCCTTAGAGGCCCGGAATATCAGAGTGGAACAACCTTCCGGACACCGATACTATATTGGCGACGTGAAGATAACAGAGTCGGACGACCGCAAAGGCGACTGGTTCCGACTGCGCATCACCCTTCATTTCGACAACGGAGAAACGCTGCCTCTCACGGCTCTGCGCGAAGCCTTGGCCAACGGAGAACCTGAATATTTGCTGCCCAGTGGCAACTGGTTCGTCATTCCCGAACTATGGTACTCACGCTATGCGGGTGCCATGATCTTCGGTACCAAGGGCGACGACGGCGCACTACGACTGCACATCAGCCAGCGCCCCTTCATCAAGGAAGCCTTAGGACACGAGCCTAAGCTGGACTCGCGTCCTGTGGACAAGCAACTTCCCGCAGGTCTGAAAGCCAAGCTACGCCCCTACCAGAAAGAGGGCTACGAGTGGTTGCTCTCGCACTACAACGAGGGTACAGGCTGCTGTCTGAGCGACGACATGGGACTGGGAAAGACCGTACAGACTATCGCTCTCATTCTCAAGCACCGGGAGAAAGCAGAGCCTGCGGCAAAAACTACTCCCGAAGCAGAGCCTTCCTTCTTCACTTTAGAGGAGATGAGCGGAAAGAGCGAACCTCAGCCAGAGCCGGTGTTGGTGCTCTCACCCGCCTCAGTGGTCTTCAACTGGCGCAACGAACTGGAACGATTCGCCCCGTCGCTGCGCGTTCTCACCTATACGGGGGTGCCTTCAGTAAGGCAACAGCTCAGGGAGTCGATAGGCTCGGCGGATGTCGTCATCACAACTTACCAGACGATGCGCAACGACATCGACTTCTTCAAGGAACGTCACTACGGCATCATTGTCTACGACGAGGCTCAGGTGTTCAAAAATCGCAAGTCGCAAATCTACGAGGCCATACAGCATCTCCACACTGACCACAGTGTGGCCCTGAGCGGTACACCTATAGAAAACTCATTGGAAGATTTATGGTCGCTCATGAGCGTCATCAACCCTCAGTTGCTCGGCGACCGTGAAGGATTCGTGAAACACTACATCAAGCCCATTAATGACAATATGCAGGGTTCACGGGCAAAGATGCTCCGCAAACTTGTAGACCCCTTCTTCCTGCGGAGGCTCAAGAGCGAAGTACTCGACAGTCTGCCCGAGCGCCAGGACGAGATTGTATGGTGCGACATGACTCCCGAGCAAGCCTCCGCTTACGACCAGGAAGAAAGCAGCATGCGCAACCTCCTGCTCTCCAACGAGGCTCCGAAGGAACAGATGACGGTCATCAGGGCTATCACAAAGCTGCGACAGATAGCTTGTTGCCCGAGAATGGTGGGACTGGAAGCTGACTCCGGAAAGATGGAAGACGTATTCCTGCGTCTGGAAGAACTCCACGGAACAAGTCACAAGGTGCTCATCTTCAGTGAGTACGTCAGCTTCCTGCAACAGGTTGAGACCAAGATGAAAGCCTTGAACTGGAACTATGCCATGCTCACCGGCGAAAGCCACAACCGCGAGCAAATCATCGCCCACTTCCAGGAGACCCCCGACTGTCAGTTCTTCCTCATCTCACTCAAGGCCGGTGGCGTAGGACTGAATCTGACAGAAGCTGACTATGTCTTCCTTCTCGACCCGTGGTGGAACCTCTCCGCCGAAGAGCAAGCCATCAGCCGGGCGCACCGAATGGGACAGCGCCGGTCGGTATTCGTCTACCGCTTCATTACGAGTGGAACACTGGAGGAACAGATTCTCAAGGTGCAAAACCGCAAACAGTCGCTCGTAGAGACCGTTCTCGGATTCGAGAAGGAACGTCATTGAGCAGTTTCTGCCTCCATCTGTACCTCCCCAACTCTTTCGCGCTACAGTATGATTCTCTCACAGGGACAGCGCACTGACCAGAGATTGCCAGCTTAAAGGGCGGACCCCACATGGGAGCCCGCCCTTCCTCTTATTCCTGACTTCGTCAATGCGTCACCCTAAATTATAATGAATGATGCAGTTAATATTCTCATATAGGTAAGGGTTGACAGACATTCATATTCTTTTTGACCAAAACCAGCAAAACACTTGCTGTGATGCAATGGCTGCGCCCTTTGT
>OMVH01000085.1 GCA_900314365.1 uncultured Prevotella sp.
AAGTTTTCCATTGCACACTCTCTCCATTTTGAGTTCATCTGCCTCGGCAAAAATCGGTATCCATCAGTGAGACACTACCACTCTGAAAGAGTATAAGCGCTTGCGGAACTTGAATAAATCAGAATAGACTTATCTATTTCGGAATAGTCTGAATAACTCCTGCAACGCTACTCCCAGGAATGGCAAAGAAAAAACCAACGTTTTTTCTTTGCCATTCCGCTTGTTTGCACTATCTTTGCCATGTCACTAAATCCTAACGCTATGCAAAAGTATGCTGACTACATCATTCAAATAGAGATTGACTCTCTCTGGAGCGGGCACAAGCACATCAGATGGGATCTTGACCGACGTGTCAATATCCTCAGCGGCGTGAACGGAGTAGGCAAAAGCACCATTATCAACAAAGTGGTGAAGGGACTCTCGGCCGAAGGCGAGTTCCCCAGCCATCTACTAAAAGGAGTGCATCTGAAAGTGGAGCCCGATGATGCTAAATGGATACGCTTCGACCTTATCCGCTCATTCGACCGCCCGCTGCTCAACTCCGACGTAGTGACTAAGATGAACGCAAGTCTTGTCACCGAGCTCGACTGGCAAATATACCAACTTCAGCGCAAATACCTTGATTATCAGGTGAATATCGGCAACCGAATTATTGCCACTCTGCAGCAGGGAGGCCCCGATGCAGCTCAGAAGGCAGAGGAGATTTCGCGGCCCAAGCGGCTCTTCCAGGACATGATAGACAAGCTCTTCGCTGAGACTGGCAAAACCATCATCCGCACGGAGAACGAGATAAAATTCTCGCAGATTGGTGAAATTCTTGACCCCTACAGGCTGTCAAGCGGCGAAAAGCAGATACTGGCCATCCTGCTCACCGTGCTCATCGAAGACCGACGCAACTACGTGCTCTTCATGGACGAGCCCGAGGTGAGCCTCCATGTGGAATGGCAACAGCAGCTCATCGACCTCATCCTGGAGCTCAACCCCAACGTGCAGATAATCCTCACCACCCACTCACCGGCTGTCATCATGAACGGCTGGACCGACAAGGTCACAGAGGTGTCGGACATCACCGTCAACGACTAAAAACTCATGAGCTATGGCAAAACGACTGAAAGACAATCTCTCTTCAAGCTACTTCGAGGCAGCCAACAAGCTCAATTCCAAAAACTCGAGACATAAGATTGTGGCCTACGTGGAGAGCTACGACGACATATTCTTCTGGCGCAGCGTGCTCTCCAAATTCGAGAACGACCGTTGCTACTTTCAGGTAACGTTACCCTCGCGCACGCCCCATCTCGAACGGGGCAAGAAAGCAGTGCTCATGAGTCTCGTACAAGGCAAGACGGGCAGCAACATGATAGCCTGCGTCGATGCCGACTACGATTATCTCCTCCAGGGACGCACGGCCGTCTCGCAGGAGATTGTATCCAATCCCTATGTCTTCCACACTTATGCCTACGCCATAGAGAACCTGCAGTGCTACGCCCCCTCACTGCACGACGTGTGCGTAGCCGTGACACTTAATGACCACGAAATCTTTGATACGGCAGGATTCCTGCAAAGATTCTCCGAAATCATCTATCCACTCTTCGTATGGAATATCTGGTACTACCGGTCGCCCAGCTACGCCGACTTCACGATGACCGACTTCCTGCATTGCATAGAGACCGGCAGCTTCCGCTTCAGCGAAGCTCCCGCCGTACTCGAACGGCTGCGGCGCAAGGTGAGCAGAAAATGTGAGGAACTATCCCACCGCAATCCCACAGCCAGGGAGAGCTACCAGGCGCTCAAGGACAACCTTAGAACTCTTGGAGTGGAGCCTCACAACACCTATTTATATATACAGGGACATCATCTCTTCGACAAAGTGGTTACCCCCCTGCTGGCCAACATCTGCACCAGACTTGTGCGCGAGCGGGAAGAGGAGATAAGCCGTCAGAGCGTCCATAGCACCCAGGCTCGCAACGAACTTTCGTGCTACATGAACAGCATCAGCGACATTCCACAGATGCTGAAGAAAAACTACGGCTATCAGGACTCTGAACCCTTTGCACGTATTCGGGCCGACGTGGCTCGGTTCATGCAGCAAATCTATCCCGACCGTAAAGGAAAAACAGAAGAAGAGTCACATTGACCTTAACGAAAAGGCGCTGTCTGCCCGCAAGAGTGTCGCAACTGCAAGGCTATTTGACAAAAAGATAGGCAAGCCATCCTCAACGTTTGTAAATCAAGCATAGCTTCGGGACGCTTCCCTCTTGCATCAAAACATTCCAGACATAACACCCAAACCGTATTCTGATAAAAGAGCTGTGAACTCAAGGGAAATGCCGAGAGTCCACAGCTCATATACGAGACGGTACAATCAGAATGGTCACAGAATGCAAGTAGCCACTCTATCTTTGTACCCTTTGTATTCAGACTTAAATTATACGAAGGTCTCAAGGAACTTGATGGTACCCTCCACCTTGAGCTCATGGGTGGTAGCAGGAACAAGCACCGACTCTCCCTCGCGCAGTTCGAAGGTGTTGCCCTCGTTGTCAGTCACACGAGCCTCGCCCTTCGTGGCTATGAGGATGACAAAGCTGTCGAGTTCGCTGTAGTCGAGCGTCATGGGCTCGGTGAGGTCGTAGACAGCGGTATTGAAATAGGGGCAGCGCACGAGGCTCACGCCCTCATTCTTGGCCGGAGTGTATTCTGTACGGTAGTTGCTCTCCACATGATAGTCGATGCATTCTGCTGCCTCTTTGGTGTGGAGCTGACGGTAGTTGCCGTTCTTGTCCTTACGCTTGAAATCGTAGATACGATAGGTCACGTCGGAAGTTTGCTGAATCTCTGCCAAGAAGCACCCGGCACCAATGCTGTGGATACGTCCGGCGGGAAGGAAGAAGCAGTCGCCCTCCTTCACCTTGTACTCTGCTATGGCATCGGTGATAGTGTCGTTCTCCACCATTTCCTTGTATTGCTCGGGCGTTATCTGCTGCTTGAGCCCGCTGCGAAGGGAAGCGTCAGGGGCAGAGTCCATGATGTACCACATCTCGGTCTTGCCACGCTCCTTACCCTGCCGATGGGCTATCTCGTCGGAGGGATGCACCTGAATGGAAAGCTGCTGGCGCGCGTCGATGAACTTGATGAGCAGGGGAAACTCATTGCCGAAACGGCGGTAGTTGTCCTCGCCCACGAGTTCTCCCTTGAGCTCGACCACTACATCGTTGAGCTTCCTTCCGGCCCAAGGACCGTCGCTGACAATGCTTTCGTTATCCTTCACCCCTGATATTTCCCAGCTCTCACCCACGTTCTGCAGGTTCTCACTGAGATGCTTGAAGGGGATAATCTTGTCGCCGCCCCAAAGCGTCTGCTTGAGCAACGGCTTGAACTTTAATGGTTTCATTTCACTTAGCTTTATGTTGAATCAATTTTCTTTCCAATAGACAGGTGCGAAGATAACAAGTACCGAGAACAGCTCCAGACGGCCTACAAGCATCAGGAAGGAGCACACCCACTTGACGTAGCCGGGAAGCATTCCCCAGTCCATCGTCGGACCTATCTCGATGCCCAAGGTAGGTCCCACGTTACCTATGCTGCTCAGCACGATGGTGATGGCATTGGTGTTGTCGACACCGGCCGAGATGACGAAAAACGACAGGATGAGACACAGCACAAGATAGGTAGAGAGAAAGGCCAACAGCGTCACTCGATTCTGATAGGGCACATCATAGCCGTCGACCTTCAGAGGCAGCACGGCGTTGGGATGGAGCATGTGGCGGAACTCGTTTCTGATAACCTTCAGCACCATGACAATCCTGATGCACTTGAAGCCTCCGCTCGTAGACCCCGAACAACCTCCAACGAACATGCAGACAGCGAGAACGACCCATGTCACGTGAGGCCACTGGCCCGCGTCGTCGTTGAACAGTCCCGTCGTGGTCATGAACGACACCACCTGGAAGACGGCACTCCTGAAGGCGTGCTCGATGCCATAATGGTTGCGGAGTATCAACTCTGCGAAAATAAAGGCTGAGAAGCCCGCGGCCAACAGGAAATAGAGTTTGAATTCAGAACTGCGGAAAAGTTCTTTGAATCGGAACTTGGCCACACAGGTGTAGAGCAGGGTGAAACTGATGCCGGCCAGAAAACAGAAGAGCGTACAAGTGTACTCGATGGCAGGCGAGTGGAAATGTTCGATACTGTCGTTGTAGATGCCGAATCCGCCCGTTGCCGTTGAAGTCATGGAGAAATTGATGGCTTCGAACCAATTCATGCCGAAAAGCATGAAACTCCCCATACAGGCTACAGTAAGCACGAGGTAGACCATCCATATCCACTTGGCACTCGTGGAGAGACGCGGATGCAGTTTCGTACGGAATGGTCCTGTAGCCTCAGCCGCAAAGACTTTCACGCTGCCGTTTACCATCGAAGGCAACAGAGCGATGGTGAAGAAGGTAATTCCCAGACCGCCTATCCACTGTGTCAGCGAACGCCAGAAGAGCAGACCGTGAGGCAGCGCCTCCACATTCTTCAGAATGGTGGCTCCTGTTGTGGTAAAGCCCGACATCGTCTCAAAGTAGGCATCGGTGAAGCTTGTGATGTATCCGCTCAACAGAAAGGGAAGAGTGCCGAAGAGACTGAAGAGTATCCACGAGAAGGTTACTACAAAGAAAGAGTCGCGGCGGGAGAGACTGTTGTCGGAGTTGCGCCCCATGAAGCGCAGAAGGAAGGCGAAGAAGAGAGTCACCACCACCGAAACTATCAGCGAAGGCATGTCGTCTTCTTTATAGCACACCGACATCACCAGACACCAGAGCATGAGCGAGGCCTCAATATAGAGGAGCACGCCTAAAACCTTGTATATAGTCTTGTAGTTCAGCATGTCAGATAAAGAACTTCTCCACTCTTTTGAGATCGATGTCGTGACAGAACACTACCACGGAATCACCTACAGCAATATGTGTATTTCCCGACACGAGATGGCCCTCACCCTTGCGCACGAGTCCGCCGATAGTCAGACCGGGAGGAAGTCCAAGGTCCTTCACGGCATGACGCGTCACCTTGGAGCCTTCCTTGGGAATGAATTCGGCCACATCAGCATTAACGGAATTGAGAAACCTCACGTTCATCACGTCGGCATCGAGCATCATCTGATAGATATAGCTGGCGGTGATGGTCTTCTTGTTGATGATGGTTCCGATGTCGAGACTCTCAGCCATACTGGCGTAGTCGATATTCTCCACCGAGGCCACCGTCTTGCGCACTCCCAGGCGTTTGGCTGTCAGACAAGCCAGGATATTGGTCTCCGCGTTGCCCGTCAGAGCCACGAAAGCCTGTGTGTTCCTGATTCCCTCCTCGGTGAGCAGGTGGATGTCGCGTCCGTCGCCGTTGATGACGAGCACCCGGTCGTCGAGCAGCCGGTTCAGTTCCTCACAGCGTTTGGGATCAGGCTCTATGATTTTCACACCCAGGTAGTCGGGCATCGTCATGACGGCTCTCACAGCGGTGTCGCCACCTCCCATTATCATGACGTTCTTCACATCGACGTAATGCTCCTTCCCCACAATCTTGCGGATGTAGGGTATATACTGTTTCGTGGTCATGAAATAGGCCATGTCGAAGCATTGCAGCACATCGTTGCCCCTGGGGATGATGGTCTCTCCACCGCGCTTGATGGCTACAATGTGGTAAGGGTCGTCGGGGCCGCAAAGTTCCTTGAGCGGAGTGTTGAGAATCTCGCAGGCCTCGCGGAGCTTGATGCCCAGCATGACGAGCGCACCGTCGTGAACGTCCCAGCGCTGTCTGACCCACGACATCTTGATGCCATTGTTGATGTCCTTGGCTGCAAGCATCTCAGGATAGATGATAGAGCTCACACCAATACGGCCGAAAAAGTCCTGTATCTCGGGTTCCAGGTACTCGGCGTTGTCCACCTTTGCCACTGTCTTGCGCGCCCCGAGAGCCTTGGCTATCATGCAGCAGTTGAGGTTCAGGCTCTGGTCGGGGGTGACGGCGATGAAGAGGTCGGCCGAATCGGTCCCCACCTCGCGAAGAGTTTTCACGCTGCCCGGAAAAGCATTGACAGTCAGCAGGTCGTATTCCCGGCCAATGTCTGAGAGCCGGTTCTCATCCTGGTCGATGAGCGTGATGTCCTCGTTGTTTCTCGATAGCAGCTTTGCCAGGTGAGTACCTATGGCGTAGGCTCCCGTGATGATAATCTTCATAAGTCTTTACTCTTGTCGCTTTCCTCTTGCATGAAGGAGAGTATTTCTTGTTGAATAGAATCAGCGTCGATACCGCACAGTCTGCGCAGGTCGCTCACGGGGCCGTGCTCCACGAATTCGTCGGGGAGCCCAAGCCTGCGCACAGAAGGATGATAGTCGTGATCGTTCATCCACTCCAGCACAGCTGAGCCCATACCGCCGTTGCGCACTCCGTCCTCAACGGTGATGATGTGGTTGAACCGACGGCCTATCTCCTCGAGTAAAGAGTCGTCGAGGGGCTTGAGGAACCTCAGGTCGTAGTGGGCCACACTGTATTGCGTAATACGGCTGATGGCTCGTTCAGCGTCGTTGCCCACGGGCCCAATCGTGATGACAGCCATGTCGAAGCCGTCGCGAAGGCGCCGCCCTGTGCCCACCTTGATTTCGCTGAGCGGGCAGTGCCAGTCCACGTTCACTCCGCGCCCGCGCGGATAACGGATGACAAAGGTACCCTTTCCAGGCAACTGAGCTGTAAACATCAGGCGCCGTAGCTCATGCTCGTCCATAGGCGAGGCTATTGTGAGATGGGGTATCGGGCGGAGTGCAGCCATGTCGAAGGTACCATGATGCGTAGGACCATCCTCTCCCACAAGCCCGGCCCTGTCAAGACAGAGCACGACTGGAAGATTGAGAATGGCAGCGTCATGGATGATATTATCGTATGCACGCTGCGCGAAGGCGCTGTAGATATTGCAGAAGGGAAGCAACCCGTCCTTGGCCATACCCGCAGAGAATGTCACGGCATGCCCTTCGGCTATGCCCACATCGAAAGTGCGCGATGGCATCTCCTGCATCATGATGTTCATTGAGCATCCTGTCGGCATGGCCGGAGTGACCCCCACGATGCGCGGGTTTTTGCGCGCAAGCTCGAGCAGCGTCTGTCCGAAGACATCCTGGTATTTGGGAGGCAGCGCGGAGTCATCGACCACCATGCGCTCGCCCGTCTGCGGATCGAATCTGCCGGGCGCATGCCAGATGGTGGCGCTCTTCTCGGCAGGCTCATAGCCCTTTCCCTTGACCGTGTGCAGATGGAGCAGCTTGGGGCCCTTCATGTCCTTTATCTGACGGAGTATTCTCACGATGTTCTTCACATCATGACCATCGAACGGACCGAAGTAGCGCACGTTCATTCCCTCAAAGATGTTCTGCTGATGGCTTAGGGCCGATTTCAGTGCATTGTTGAGTCTGATGATACCCTTGCGCCGTTCTTCGTTGAGCAGCCCTTTGGAATGCAGCCATTGCGAAGCCTTGAAGCGCAGCTTGTTATAAGTAGCTGTAGTGTCGAGATTGATGAGATATTGCTCCATTCCACCCACGGCACGGTCGATACTCATGTCGTTGTCGTTGAGGATGATGAGCAAGTCGTTAGGTGTCGACGACACATTGTTGAGGCCCTCGAAGGCCAGCCCCCCGCTCATGGCCCCATCACCTATGACGGCCACGACATGGCGCTTCTTATGCTCCAGCTTGGCCGCAACAGCCATGCCGAGAGCGGCTGAAATAGAATTGGAAGCATGGCCACAGGTAAAGGTGTCATATTCACTTTCCTGAGGCGATGGGAAGGGACGAATACCATGGAGTTTACGATTGGTACAGAAACGGTCGCGGCGGCCCGTAAGTATCTTATGGCCATAAGCCTGATGACCTACATCCCATACAATGCGGTCGTCAGGAGTGTCGTAGACGTAATGCAAGGCTACGGTAATCTCCACTACGCCGAGCGAAGAGGCAAAATGCCCGGGATTGACCGAAACCTCCTGTATGATGTCCTGCCTCAGTTCGCGGCACACCTCGGGCAACTCATCTTCGCTGAGCTTGCGCAGGTCCGAGGGGAAGTTGATTTTGCTTAGTAGCGAGAATTGCTTCTTGTCCATGACTTGTCAAAGCCTAATTAATGCAAAGATAGTGCAAACGAGTGGAATGGCAAAGAAAAAACTCGTGTTTTTTCGTTTGACATGACCGAGTGTAGCCTATCTTATCGAAAGATAGTGCAAACGAGTGGAATGGCAAAGAAAAAACTCGTGTTTTTTCGTTTGACATGACCGAGTGTAGCCTATCTTATCGAAAGATAGTGCAAACGAGTGGAATGGCAAAGAAAAAACTCGTGTTTTTTCGTTTGACATGACCGAGTGAAGCCTATCTTATCAAAAGATAGTGCAAACGAGTGGAATGGCAAAGAAAAAACACATGCTTTTTCGTTTGACATGACCGAGTGAAGCCTATCTTATTAAAAGATAGTGCAAACGAGTGGAATGGCAAAGAAAAAACACATGCTTTTTCGTTTGACATGACCGAGTGAAGCCTATCTTATTAAAAGATAGTGCAAACGAGTGGAATGGCAAAGAAAAAACACATGCTCAAGTCTCTGAAGCAAAATTAAATCACACATCGAGTGTAATCTGTTGGTAGAAAGAGAGAACAAGACTTCAAACTGCCGTCTGTCAATTGACCAGATAAATGGACAACGTCCTTTAGACAAATGGACAACAACCGTTAGACAAATGGGCAACGGCCGTCAGACAATTGTACAACGGCCGTTAGACAAATAGACAACGGCCGTCAGACAAATAGACAACGACCGTAAAACAAATAGACAACTGTAATTTAACGCTTTTGGTTCATCATTCGATTGCAAAGTTAGCCCCCTCATGTTTCATTGGCTTTGCAGTAGGGTTAAGAAGGTATTAAGAAAAAGTTTCAGTTAGATTACAATACATACGAAGGAGATTGGCCTCAAAAAAAATGTCTGCAAGTTGGTCGTCAGACTGTTTATAAGTAACTTTGCAGCGTAGGCGCAAGGGCTCTTAAAAGCTTTCCGAATATTCTGAAGCAACACGACATGGGCGCAGGGGCCTCTATACCTTATTATATATATAAGAATTCAAAATAGTACAAGAACCACACTAAGATATATGGTGACTATTCTTTTCCTTCACGGTTTCTTTGCCAGTGGCAGCTGTGACATAGCCCGACAACTTCGCAAGAGTTTCGAAGGCCGTTACCGGGTACTCACTCCCGACCTTCCGCTGCATCCTGAGGAAGCACTCGACAAGGTGTTCAGTATTTGCGGCAACGAGTATGTCGACCTCATAGTGGGCAACAGCTGTGGCTCTTTCTATGGCCAAATGGCGGCCACGGCCATAGGAAAACCTGCTTTGTTGGGTAATCCTTACTTCAAGATGACCGATTTTCTGACACCACGTATCGGACCTCAGACGTACAAGGCCCGACGGCGTGATGGGCATCAGAACTTCGTCATCGACCAGCAGCTCATTGACGAGTTCGACCGAATGCAAAAGTCTCAGTTCGACCTTTCCTTTCAGGAGCGTGACGGAGTGTGGGGACTCTTTGGCGAGCACGACACCCTGGCCCACTTTGAACCTCTCTTTCTTGAACATTTCACTCACAGCTTCCATTTCCCAGGCGGTCACACGCCCACTGCCGAAGAGGTGCGTCTCTACTATGTGCCCCTCATAGAGCGTATGCTGCACGAGTACGTGGACGATTTTGAGCTCGAGACTGAGGAGGAATAAGGCTTCTATAGAGCCAAGCCCTTAACTATGCTGACACTGAGTAGTGTCTAATAAGTTGACACCACTGTGTCTAATTATTAGACAATTGGGAGACCGCATCTAAAATCCATACTGTTGAAAGACAACCACTTATTCATTTTGGCACGCTATTGGCACTGTGCGTAGCGTATGAATAAGGTAATCTCCATAATAACTCTCTCTCTGTTCGTGACTGCGGCCACGGCACAGCGGCGCTGGACGCTCGACGACTGCGTCAGCTATGCCGTGACCCATGCCACGACTGTCGGCAAGGCTGAGGTGAGCGCAGCCCAAAAGAGAGCCGACGCCCGACTGACCCGACTGTCGCTGTTACCCACCCTCGAAGGAGCCGTAGCAGCACAATACTCGTGGGGCCGCAACATCGACCCCGAGACCAACACCTACGACAATGTCACCACCTTCAATAATTACTATCAACTGCAAGCCTCGCTGACACTCTTCGACGGTGGACAGACTCTCAGGGCCTTCAAGCTGGCACGACTCAACCGTGAGCAGTCGGCCACAGCCTTAGAGAAGGCCCGCGACGACAAGGCCTTGGAGGTGATGTCGCGCTTCATCGATGCCGTCTATGCACAGAAGAGCATTCGTCTGGCCGAGGCGAAGCTCAGCGACTCGCAAGCCCTGCTTCACAAGACTCAGAGACTCTTTGAATTAGGCAGCAAGAGTAAGCCCGACGTGGCTCAGGTGCAAAGTCAGGTGGCTACGGACGATTACAACCTTCTGCACCAGCAAAACGAATATCGCAAAGCCATGCTCGCTCTGCGTTCTTCGATGAACTTCAATGATGCTGACTCGCTCGAACTCGACCCCGACTTCAGTAGCCTTGCATCCCCGAGACCTGACACGCTCGGTCTTTCTGGTGGCGATGCCGCCGTGCGCATTGCTCAGATGGAAGCCAGCAAGGCGCGCCTCCAATGGCAGGACAGCCGCGCCGCTCTCCTGCCCCGTCTCTCGTTGGGCGCCGGTCTCTACACCAGCTACTACAAGAATTTCTCACAGAGTCCGTCGGCTTATCCCTCCTTCGGCCGACAGCTGGATAACAATCTCGGCGAATATGTGGCTGTGACGCTTTCTATACCTATCTTCAACGTGAGCAATCTGCGCAACCTGCGTAAGGCCAAGGCCGACCGTGACGCTGCAGCCTTGGACCTCGCGGAGGCACGCCGCCAACTTCACGACGACCGTCAGCAGGCTCTGCTCGACCGCAACGGATATGCCCGCGAGGTGGAGCAGATGAAGGACAAGGTGGATGCTGACTCCCTGGCCTGGCACCTCGCACGCCGCAAGTATGAGGAGGGAATGCTCTCTGTCTTCGACCTGCAGACCACCACTCAGACCTTACTTGAGAGCCGCATCAAGCTCTTGCAGATGCAGCTCATGCTCGTGATGAAACAACGGCTGGTGGACTACTACCGGGGATGCCCGCTTTGGACCATGAGGTGAATCCGGCCTTTCTAGAAAATATTTCGAAATCAAGAAAAAGAAGGAACAATAGTTATGGATATAGAGATTAAACAGAAGAAGTACTTCATTCCGCGCAAGTTCTGGCCGTGGATAGGCGGCGGTGCAGTCTTTGCGGCTTTGCTCGTGGCTCTGGCCATGTCGAACTTCACAAGCTCTCTAACCGTAGACAATGCCGGACTGAGCATCGCTGAGGTAAAGGACGACCAGTTCGACGACTACGTGAGCGTCAATGGCAATGTGGTTCCCATTCAGGTGGTACAGATTTCTCCCGAGGAGGGTGGCATCGTCACCGAGAAGGTGGCTGACGAAGGAACACGGGTGCACAAAGGCGACATCATCGTCAGGCTGAGCAACAGCAACCTCGACCTGCAAATTCTGAATGCCGAGAGTGAGCTCGCTGAGAAGCAAGATATGCTGCGCAACACCCAGCTCTCTATGGCCCAGGACCAGCTAAGCAACCAAACGGAGGAGGCCCAGCTCAGTCAGGACGTGGTGGCAAAGAAACGGGAGTTCTCCCATCAGACAGCCTTACTGAAAGAGCAGCTCAACTCACGCGACGACTATCTGAAAGCCAAGGAGGACTACGAGCTGGCACAGAAAAAGCACAAACTTATCAGCCAAAGACTCAAAAAGAGCAAGCAACTCCGGCAGGCTCAGATGGACCAGATGAGCGACAATCTCGCCTCCATGCAGCGCAATGTGCAGCTCGTGCGTGAGCGCAAGGCTAAACTCGACGTACGCTCGGCTATCGACGGCGAGGTGGGCGTGCTCGACTGCGAACTGGGACAGAATATTGCACCCGGACAAAAGATAGGCGTTGTGAATGACTTGAGCAACTTCAAGGTGGAAGCACTGATCGACGAACACTACATCGACCGCATAAGGACTGGACTCACTGCTTCTTTCACGCAGAACGGAGAAACCTACCGTCTCACGGTGCGCAAGGTCTACCCCGAGGTTCACGACGGCCGTTTCAAGATTGACTTCGTCTTCCGTGGGCAGCGGCCGCAGAACATCCGCACGGGACAGACCTACTACATCGACCTGCAGCTCGGAGAGTCGAAAAAGGCCATCCTTATCCCCAAGGGCACTTTCTACAGCACCACCGGCGGCTCATGGATTTTCGTACTCGACGCCTCCGGCCATAAAGCCTACCGCCGCAATATCCGTATCGGAAGGCAGAACCCGCAGTACTATGAAGTGTTGGAGGGACTCGAACCTGGCGAGCGCGTAATCGTCAGCGGCTACGAAAGTTATAAGGACTATAAAGAACTAAAGATAAAATGATGAAAAGCTACTTCGTTTTTCTCTCCCGACACAAAGGGTATACGCTTATCAATGTCTTCGGCTTGAGTGTGTCACTGATGTTCGTCATGCTCATCGGTCTCTACACTTGGCAGGAGAAGAGCATCGACAGACAGGTGGCCAATGCCGACCGTATAGAGGCTCTCGGCATGTCGTTTGACGGCACTGATGCGTGTGAGGGAATCCACCACTATGTCGGCACGCAGTTAAGAAAGCATTATCCGGAAATAGAGAGTGCTTGTGGCGTATGCCAGAACAACAGTTGGGTCAGTTGTGGCGGTGATTACTTGTCAG
>OMVH01000156.1 GCA_900314365.1 uncultured Prevotella sp.
CCGTATCAAAAATCAAAGTTTTCCATTGCACACTCTCCACAATTTTGCATGTTTTGCCCCCACTGCAGACCATCAACGGGCAGAATGCCCCTGCCTGCCATCCAAACAAAAAATCCCCTCCCGCTGCAGTATCACGGCATCACTGCATCGGGAGAGGATTCCCTTCTGAATACCGGCTACCGAAGAACCTGCCGGCTGTAGCTAGTCAGTCCTTGATTTCACCGAGCCGTTCCCATACTTTCAGGAACTCCTTGTGAGGCAGTTTGCGCTCATAGCTCACCTTTATGCCCGCGTCGACAAGTACATTGAGCGCGGTGGAACTGATGATGTCGGCGTAAACCTCCGTGACTTTCCCTTCCACCATAGCCTTTGCAGCTGTGGAGCCCACCGCCTTCACGGCAAGTTTGGAATCCAGGAGCTTTTCGGGCGCATCGTGGAGCAAATGATAGAGTGACCGCACGCCTACACCGCTGTAGGTGCTCACATTTCCCTCGTGAAGCAGCACCAGAGAACATTGCTCCGTGTGCAACTTGTCAATCAAATAGTCCATCATAGACGTTATGTTTTAGATATTATTTCTGATTTCAACCTGCCAGCCTCACCGCTTGCTTTCGTCGATGAGCTTGGCTGCAAGCTCCTTCATACCCTCGCTGGCTCCTTTTTGGATGTGGCTCACATGGCGGTAGGCACTTGTCATAACAGGCTCGGGATCGATGAGATAGATGGGAGCCGCGGGACTGACATACTGCACGAGGCCTGCGGCAGGATAGACATTGAGCGAGGTTCCTATGATGACAAAGATGTCGGCCTGCTGAGTTACTGCCGCTGCAGGCTCTATCATGGGTACGCTCTCACCGAAGAATACAATGAAGGGGCGAAGCAGAGAGCCGTCGCCAGCCTTCGTACCCGGCTTCACGTCACTGTCCGCGGGTGTGAGCTCCTTGATGTAGCGACTGTCGTAAGGCTCCCTGCTTGAGCATACCTTCGACAGCTCTCCGTGGAGATGAATCACCTTCGACGAGCCCGCCCTCTCATGGAGATTGTCCACATTTTGCGTCACCACGGTGACGTCGTAGTATTTTTCCAGTTCTGCCACAAGTCTGTGACCCTCGTTCGGCTGCGCGCTCCAGAGCTTTCTCCTGAGCATATTATAGAAGTTGGTGACGAGTTCCGGGTCTTGCTCCCATCCTTCGTGAGAGGCCACCTGCTGTACGGGATAGTTCTCCCAAAGTCCGTCGGAACCGCGGAAAGTCTTGAAGCCGCTCTCCACCGACATACCGGCACCCGTGAGGAATACAATTTTCTTCATCGCAATACGTCTTTAGCATTCTGTCCACCCCGCCGAGTCGCTTTTTGCGAGGCGGGATTTTAATACGGGCAAATTTACTAATTTTATCGTTAATAACTTCGTTTCCTCATGGAAAATTATTATCTTTGCCGCGTTTTACAACAACGCTGCAATTAACAACAATAACACGCTTTTATGGACAAAGTAAGCTACGCCTTGGGCTTGGGCATCGCACGCCAGCTTGTAGGCATGGGCGCAACAGACGTCAACGCTGATGATTTCGCGCTGGCATTGAAAGACATTCTATCAGGGCAGAAGCCCCGTCTTGACGACCAGGACGCACAGGCCTTAGTGAGTGCCTACCTTCAGGAGAAAGAAGAAAAACGCAACGCTTCGTTGAAAGAGGAAGGCGAGAAGTTCCTCGCCGACAACAGCAAGCGCGCCGGTGTGGTGACGCTGCCCTCAGGACTTCAGTACGAGGTGCTGCGCGAAGGCAACGGCCGCAAGCCAAAAGCCACCGACCAGGTAGAGTGCCATTATGAGGGCACGCTCATTGACGGCACGAAGTTCGACTCCTCCTACGACCGCGGTGAGACAGCCACTTTCCCTCTGAATCAGGTCATCAAGGGCTGGACCGAAGGCCTGCAGCTCATGCAGGAAGGTGCCAAATACCGTTTCTTCATTCCCTACCATCTCGGCTATGGCAGCCGTGGAGCAGGACAGAGCATTCCGCCCTATGCCGCTCTCATCTTCGACGTGGAGCTGGTGTCAGTGAAATGAAATCAAGCCAGAAACAAAATTAAATAACAATAAACAACAATGAAAAAATTATGCTTAGGAGCTCTCGCAGCTCTCTTTGCCGCTGTCTTCGTTGGTTGCGGCAATTCAACACCCAAGGCAAATCTGAAGACTGATGTCGACACGCTCAGCTACGCCATCGGTATGTCGCAGACACAAGGTCTGAAGGAATACCTCACCAGCCAGGGCATCGACACCACCTATATGGATGAACTCATCAAGGGTCTTAACGACGGAGCCAATGCCGGCGACGACAAGAGCAAGGCCGCTTACTATGCAGGCATCCAGCTGGGACAGATGATCAGCAACCGCATGGTGAAGGGTATCAACCAGGAAGTGTTCGGCGACGACTCCACCAAGACCATCTCTCTGAAGAATCTCCTCGCCGGTTTCGTAGCCGGTACAACAGGCAACTACAAGGTGATTCCTTCTGTGATGAAGGCTGGCGAAATCGCTCAGACCAAGATGATGACCATCAAGAGCAAGTACATGGAAAAGGAGTACGGCCCCAACAAGACTGCCGGCGAGAAGTTCCTGGCTGAAAACAAGAAGAAGCCCGGAGTAGTGACGCTGCCCTCTGGCGTGCAGTACAAGGTCATCAAGGAAGGCAAGGGTGCCATCCCCGCTGACACCTCTATGGTGACAGTGAACTACGAAGGCCGCACCATCGACGGCAAGGTGTTCGACAGCTCCTACAAGCGAAAGGAGCCGGTGAACCTGCGCGCCAACCAGGTCATCAAGGGCTGGACGGAAGTGCTCACACGTATGCCCGTGGGCTCGGCATGGGAAGTCTATATTCCCCAGGAGCTTGCTTACGGCGAGCGTATGCAGGGCGACATCAAGCCTTACTCCTGCCTCATCTTCAAGATTGAGTTGGTAGGAATCAACAAATAAAAAACAGAAATGAAGAAATTATGCATGCTCGCACTCCTCATCATGGTGAGTGCATCTCTCTCTGTGAGCGCCGCCAACGGCAAAAAGGTTCCGGCTAAGAAGCTGCAGCCCGCACAACCGGCGCTCAAGAGCCATCTCGACTCGCTGAGCTATGCCGCCGGCTATGCTGCCACGGAAGGACTGCTCAACTTCGTTAAACAACAGTACGGACTCAAGGACAGCCAGATTCCTGACTTCGTCGAAGGCTACAAGGAGGCTATCGCCAACATCAAGGACCCGAAGATGCAGGCCCGTTATGTGGGTGTAGCCATTGCACAGATGGTGGACAGCCGCATTTATCCGAGCGCCACGCGCACCTTTGCCGAGACTCCCGACTCGGCTATCAACGCTGAGCTCTTTAACTTGGGCTTCGAGGCTGCCGTCAGAGGCGACAGCTCCGTCTACACACTCCCCCAGGCAAGAGAGTTCTTCCGTTCTGAGGCTGAGACGATGACGAAGGCCAAGGAAAAGGCTTGGGACGACGAGAACAAGGCTTGGCTGGCTGAGAATGCAAAGAAAGAGGGCGTGAAGGTTCTGCCCAGCGGCCTGCAGTACAAGGTCATCACCGAAGGAAATGGCGCTGTTCCGACAAAAGACCAACGGGTAACCGTGAAGTACGAAGGCAGGACCATCGACGGAAAGGTGTTCGACAGCTCCTACAAGCGCAATCCACAGACTTCCACCTTCCGTTGCGACGAGGTGATAAAGGGCTGGACAGAGGCTCTCACCATGATGCCGGTAGGCAGCAAATGGGAACTCTACATCCCGCAGGACCTCGCTTACGGTGAGCGTCAGGCCGGAATGATAAAGCCTTACTCTACGCTGATTTTCACCGTTGAGCTTGAAGGCATCAAGGCTGACGAAAAGCCTGCTGTCAAGCCTTCTACGGAAAAGGCTGCCACTGACAAGGCCAAAGCCACGACTACGGCAGGCAAGACCAAGAAAAGAAGCAGGAAATAAGCGAATCAGACTCCCTAAGCGGAGAGAAATAAGAACACAAATGAGCAGGAACGATGGTTCTTGCTCATTTGTGTTTTTTGATGCATAGTATTTGTTGATACTAAAGCTGAGAGAAATAGACGATTGTAACTTTCGCCTTTCATTGTAGCAAGAAAGGCATAATTTGATCAAATAATCGTGCCCCGTGCTACCCTTTCAGACGATTACTGACCTCTCTCAGCCCAGTCACCTCTGTCCAGTTGACGATAGCCGATAGCCTCCGCGATGTGCTGAGTCTGTACGGATTCAGAACCTGCAAGGTCGGCTATGGTGCGGGCCACCTTCAATATTCGGGTATAGGCTCGTGCCGAGAGGCTCAGCCGCTCCATAGCCTTTCGCAGGAGCTCAAGACTGGCTTCGTCGGGCTCAGCAAAATGATGAATCATGCGTTCCGACATCTGAGCGTTACAGTGTACTCCGGGATAATCCTTAAACCGACGGGTCTGTATCTCGCGAGCCTTAATGACGCGTTCCCTGATTGCCGCTGACGGCTCGCCTGGCTCAGCACGACTGATGTCCTTAAAAGGCAAAGCAGCAATCTCCACCTGTATGTCGATTCGGTCGAGCAGAGGGCCACTAATCTTGTTCATGTAATGTTGTATCTGCCCCGGAGTGCACACGCAGTGATGCGTTGGGTCGCCATAATAGCCACAGGGACAAGGGTTCATACTGGCCACGAACATGAAGCTGCAGGGGTATTCAATGGTGTATTTGGCACGGCTTATGGTTATCTTTCGGTCCTCAAGGGGCTGACGGAGCACCTCTAAGGTGTGCTTATCGAACTCCGGGAGCTCATCACAAAAGAGTACCCCGTTATGAGCCAGCGAGATTTCTCCCGGCATAGGAGTGGAGCCTCCACCAACGAGAGCAACCTCAGAAATGGTGTGGTGGGGCGCACGGAAAGGACGCTGGGCTATGAGAGAATCGCCCTTTCCCAACTTACCGGCCACACTATGGATTTGCGTAGTCTCAAGACTCTCCGACAACGACAGCGGTGGCAAGATAGAGGGAAGGCGTTTGGCCATCATCGACTTTCCAGAACCCGGCGGACCTATCATGATAAGGTTGTGGCCACCGGCAGCAGCTACCTCGAGTGCTCTCTTCACATTCTCCTGCCCTCGCACATCGGAATAATCGAGGTCGAACTTATACTGGTGCTCGTAGAACTCTTTTCTCGTGTCCACAAACACGGGCTCGAATTGCCTTGTTCCCGACACCAGACTAATCACGTCAAGGATATTGTCCATGCCATAAACCTCCAGATTGTTCACGACAGCGGCTTCCCGTGCATTCTGACTGGGTACTATGAGTGCCTTGAAATGCTCCTTTCGGGCCCTTATAGCAATGGGAAGAGCTCCCTTCACAGGCTGCAAGCTCCCGTCGAGGCTCAGTTCGCCCACCATCATAAACTGGTCGAGACAGTCGGATGTAACGTTGCCGTTGGCAGCTAAGATAGCGATGGCCAGGGGCAAATCGAAGCCACTGCCTTCCTTGCGAAGGTCGGCAGGTGCCATATTGACGGTGATATCAGCCTTGGGAAAACGGAAACCATTGTTCTGCAATGCTGCCGCTATACGGTCGCGGCCCTCGCGCACAGCCTCGTCACCCAGTCCGGTGAAGTGGTACATCACACCGTTAGTGAGACTGACCTCTATGGTAACAGTATTGACTTCCAAGCCGTTGACAGCGGCGCTAAATGTTTTTACAAGCATGGCAATAAGGTCTGTGTGAAGGTTCAAAGAAGAGCCTTCACTCTGTTGACAAGTTCCTGCGAAGAAAGTCCACGGGCCACGATGCGGCCGCGCTGGATTAAGATATTGTCGGGCAATGTGAGCAAGCCCCACTGTCGGACAAGCTTACTGTCGAACATCTCACCGTCACAGACCGTGGGCCACGCTACGGAATCACGCTTCATGGCGTTCCGGCAGTCCGTGAGACTGGCGTCGAGACAAACGCCCACTACTTGCAGCTTGCCATGACTCTGCTGTTGCAGGCGGCGCAGCTCTCGCGCCACATCGGTGCTCTCATAGTTCCAAGTAGCCCAAGAATAGACGACACACACCGGCGACTGCCTTAGCACTGCGGTGGATACGGGCTTTCCATTGACATCAGTGGCCGCTACGGAAGGCAACATGGCTCCCACAGCTGAGAGGCCAAGGCCCTTTACCTGCCTTTCGATACGCTTCAGATAGGCATTGTCGGGTTGCGTCTTAGATAGAACATCTATAAGGCGACCGGCCTCAGCATAATCGACAGTCATACCGCGAAGAAAGTAACGGTTGACGAGATAAACCGACACAAGCGACTCGGGATGGTCGGCGACAAACTGCTTGACAAAGGCAGCAGTCTCGGGTGGTGAAAAGCTCAGCACGTGCTGACGGAACGAAGTCATGAGCTTGTTGTCGTTGTTGCCTTTCACCTTGATTTCTTTCAGGTGCGAAGCATCGCCGTCGATTTCAGCCTCCGTGCCAGGCTCGGCAAAGACAGGTTGTTCGGAGAAGTTAGGGAACACTATGACCAATGTCCCCTTCGTTGCGCACGGAATCTCAAACGAGAACCGTCCGCCTTGAACCTTGATGGTGTCGATTCCCTCAATAATACCATCAGGGCTGTAAACGTAAAACTCACCTTGGTTCATGTGCAACAATCGCCCGCCGAGCTTGAAATGCTGGCTGTCGGTGCCGCAGGCCACAAGAATCAAGGTGAGTAGTGCGAAACCTAAGAGTTTCTTCATTTATTTTCTAAGAAAGCTAAGCTCCAAGTCGTTGTCGGCATAAGTCTTGAGCGACGGGTCCTTCTTAATGGCTTCGTCGAGGTAGGACTGTGCGGCAAACTTGTTAGCCCGACGTGCAGCCACGATGGCGTGCAGATAGTCGGTCATGGCGTCAGGAGTCTCCACTGCGTCGAGTGTAGCCTGTGCAGCAGCGTAGTCCTTGCTGAGAAGCTGGGCCAGAGCAGCGCAATTGGTGTTCACGCCGTCGAAGTCCTTGCAGGCCTGAGCATAGTTGCCCTTGGCGAGATCGAGCGTACCCAGAGCCTGGGCAACGTTCTTATTGCCCGACACCTTTGCGATGTTGCGCTCGGCCTCAGCGAGGTTGCCATTCTTGAGAGAAAGGAGTCCCTGGTTGGCAATAGCCTCAGCAGCGTTGGGGTCAACACTGACAGCCTGGCTCAGATAACGGCTTCCGGCTGCATCGTTGCCCTTGGCAAACTCCAATGTAGCAAGGTTGTTGAGCGGACGGTAGTCCTTGGAGTAGAGTTCGGCAGTCTTCTTGTAGATTTCCTCCTTCTTGGCTGCGCTCTTCTCTAACGTGGCAGCATAGAGCAGCTCGTCGGCACTCAGCTTCGAGGGGTCGGCGGCATATTGCTCCTGAATCTGCTCATCGCTGCGGCCGATGGTCTCGTAGTTGATGATGAGACGGCTGCGGCGCAGTTCGGGAAGAATACCGTTGGCGAGCTCCTGGAAGCCTTCGCTCATATTGCGGATTTGCTTCTCGCGCTCCTCGGGATCCTTATACATAGAGAGTACACGAAGGATGACATCCTTGTCCTGGATGTTGCTGGCCTGCACAAGCTTCTGGAAACCGTCCCAGTCCTGAGCGGTATAGGTGGCAGCGATGTCGGTCTTCACACCAGTGTTCTTGAGCTGCTTCTTCACGTATCCCTCGGAGGTATCCTGGCGCTTGCTGGCCAGTTTGTCGTTGAAGCTGAAGCCACCCTCAGGCGACGCGTAGGCTCTTACCTCCACATTCTTGAGGTTGAGTTCTTCCTTCTCGCGGTTTATCTTACGGAGCAGATTGACGAACTCCTGCACGGAGTTGTTCTTCAACTCGCTCTTGCGCAGGTTGGCCTGGTTGATGAGGAACTTGATGTTGGCCTCCTGCTTGCGCTCCTTCACGCGCTGGAAGGAGTCGGGAGCCAGACAGCCTCCCTCACTAAAGAGGGCCTTCTTATAGAGTTCCGACGTGGCAATAACACCGTTGGCTACCTTTACCGCAGGTATGCTCACCGTCTTGCTGCCCTGGCGGGCCGTGAAGGTGAGATACATCTCGCTCTTCTGCATGTCGTCCACGTAGTCGAACGAAGTCTTCATTGTATAGCGTCCGCCGAGGCGATAGTTGATAGTCTGGTCGTTACCCATTACCTTCTCGCCCTGGAACGTAGCGCTCTGGCCTTTGGTAGTCTGCCCGTTATAGCGCAGTTCCGGAATGACGGTCACCACGGCATTGCGCTTCATGTACTTCTCAGGGAAGGCGCCATTGATGGTTGCCGACACCTTACCCCCTTGGGTCTCAAGAGGATTAGGGGCTACCGAGAAGTTGTCAGCCGACAGCGGGCCGAGCTTGGAGCACGACGAGAATATCAATAATGAAGAAGCCGATAAAGCTAATAATAAGTTTTTTTGCATAGTAGTGTAAATATAAGAATTTTGTGCCGCGAGCGGGACTCGAACCCGCACAGCCATTACTGGCCAAGGGATTTTAAGTCCCTCGTGTCTACCAATTCCACCATTGCGGCAGGTGCTTAAAAACAGTGCTTCAGCGCCCTCACCGTTCGTTTCCTAACGGGAGCCGAAACGACGCCTCCGCGCCTTACTTTTTGCAAAGATAGCACTTATTATTAGGACTGCAAACGAATTTACAGAATTTAATACAAAGCCACGTCAAATAGTGTCCACCCCATCAAAGGACTGACCGCAACGGGATAGCATCACCATTGCCTCCAGTCGTTATCCAGGCAGCACTCCAAGAGCATTCCCCTTCCGGTGGCGCTCCGAACTACAACCGGAAGGGAAAGCAACGAAGTGACAACTACAGCCCATCAAAGGGCAATACCTAAAGTAAAATAGAGTGTATTCCCATTTTGCAGCCCCAAACTTCTATAGTTGGTATGGTTGAAGCCCACCGATGCGAGCAGACTATAATCAAGATTATAGTAATGCGACAGGGCTAACTCAACACCATATTGGAAGTATTTTAGGTCAGGATTGCCCAACGTGGAGTTGGTAAGTACTCTCAAATCGAGCGCAGGACATCCGAAATAAAAGCGCGGATTACCCTTCCTGGCACAGAGTGTATAGCCCAGTCCGCCTCCAACTCCGAAGTTTGCATACTTGTGCTCGCTCTTACCATCTTTATTGTACCATACAATACCTGAATTAAATCCAGCCAGCAAGGACAAGTCTCGCGTTAAGCGAAAGCCCAACAGATCATGATCCTCGTAAAGAGTAACTCCATGCTGACGAAGGTTGATTGAAGATCGAAAATCAAAATAACAATTTGCACGGCCGTCTAATCTGTCGCTATGCGTGGAATCGCCCTTCTCGCTTGCTGATAGCGGAAGTAAAGCAGCAAGGAGCAATAAAGTGAATACTATCCTTTTCATAATATCTTAATAAAAGCTTTTCAATTACATTGTTATTAATGGCCCCAACCATCCCTTCGATGATTTCGGCCAATGAGAGAAGATTACGGGCGATGAGCTTTTAGTTGATCCTTGTGTTGTTCCGGCACAGAGAGGCTAAAGGCGGAGGCCTTCAAGCTCAATACATTCTTGCTACTGTCATAAAGACTGTGTTAGATAGGACTCTTAATTATTCTTCATAAATATATGTTTAAAGGTTTGTATTTTCGATGCAAACATAAAGAAAAATCAATAACCGTCAATAGTATATGATAGAAAGAGATGTAAAATTATCTTTAATTAATAACATTAACATTCAATTAAACATTATGCGAATATCTCTCTTGAAGCCACGGTGAAACAGGGAAGGCTTCGCTTTATGGTGCGCGCACCGTTGATACTGCTACACCTATAATATTTTGCACCTTCAAGTGAGCAACGCATGAATCCAAATGACTCAACACGCAAGTAGGGAATGCTCGACTCGACAACCGGTCCCTCAGTGATAAACGAGCGGTGTTTTCCAGCAACGAGAAGCCTATCCCCAAGCAAAGGGACCAATGACATGTCAAATAGAGGTGGTACATCTGTGCACACATTTACTCATTTCAAGGTCAAGAAAAGCCACAGAACGGAAAGGCTCGGCAGAATGGCACGAGGAAAAAAATCTAAGAAATGTCTTTACAAACAAAAATCTCGAAATAGAGAAAATCAAGGCACGAATACAGTCCTTTCGGACTATCTTTCGGTCGTGATAGGACTTCGAGCGCCTCGTGATAGGACTACGAGGGCCTCGAGATCGGACCTCGAGCGACGCTTAGTATAGGTTTTACAAGGCCAAAATTGGGGCTTTTTGCCCTATTTTCAAGGGTATTTCGGGCAGGTAGCAGAGCCTCGGAATCACAACATACTGATACACATACGGTTATAAACTTGCTCCAGAATCGCGTATTTCGAATCAAAGTTTTTCTTGTTCAAAAACATCCCCGTTTTTTGGCTGTTTCGAGTTTCTTTATTTTTACAAATTCGACATTTTGACCATCCGTATTTTGTCTCTCCGAATAACAGAAATCGTCAGAGCTGAGCGGGGGATAAAAGAACAAGCAAAATAACGACAACCCAAATCAGGAACAGACAATTCGCTGCTTGTGGACGGCCCCTAACCCTACCTAGCCGCACCCTGCAAGTGGATATTGGGTCTGCGATTGGGTGGAATAATGTCAGAATTCCACTGCTGTCCTTGCTCGCGGACGGCCACAAGGGCCGCACCCTGCAAGTGGATATTGGGTCTGCGATTGGGTGGAATAATGTCAGAATTCCACTGCCGTCCTTGCTCGCAGACGGCCCCTAACCCTACCTAGCCGCGCCCTGCAGTGGACATTTGAGGACGGCCGTCGGTATTCCGCGCAGAAGGTTAAGCTTCTGTGTCCACTGCAGGGTGCGGCCCTTGTGGCCGTCCGCATCCTGCGTGCATGCATGGGTTCCTACCACACCTTCTACAATTCGCTGCTTGCGGACGGCCCCTAACCCTACCTAGCCGCACGCTGCAGTGGATATTGGGTCTGCGATTGGGTGGAATAATGTCAGAATTCCACTGCCGTCCTTGCTCGCAGACGGCCCCTAACCCTACCTAGCCGCGCCCTGCAGTGGACATTTGAGGACGGCCGTCGGTATTCCGCGCAGAAGGTTAAGCTTCTGTGTCCACTGCAGGGTGCGGCCCTTGTGGCCGTCCGCAGCCTACGGGCAACCAAATAATTCTATCAGCCCTTCTACAATCGCTGCTTGCGGACGGCCCCTAACCCTACCTAGCCGCACCCTGCAGTGGATATTTGAGGACAACCTCATACACAGCCTTGCCGCATCATGTGGATAATGGGGCAACACTCTGCTTGATGACGACCACAATCCCCGCCTTACTGCACCCTGCTGAGGAGCCTGAACTTCTGATTCATTTCAGTTCCATGCTGATAAGCAACGACTCAGTTCCATGCTAATAAGCAGCGCCGGCCTGCCCCATCAGACATACCTTAGATGAAAGAGCCCCACAACCAAGGAATATTTTCAAGCCTTTTGTTGTCAGAATGGCAGAAAAGCAGTAACTTTGAACAGAATTATCAATCAGGCTTCAGCCTACCATTATTATGATGCTAAAGAAACGCACTTTCATCCTTATGACGGCCTTAACAACAACCATCGCCGTCCAAGCTCAGACCGACCTCGACAAGTCCTTCCTGCAGACCAGCGAAGTACCCAACGCTGCATGGTATCTCCCCGCTCCCCCCGACACGTCGTCGGTGGCCTTTCTCTACGACTACAACCGCTATCTGTGGGGACGCTCCCTGCGCGACACCTATCGGGGGCGCATAGCCGACTACGACACGTTCTGGCAAACCGACTCGGTGCTGAAAGGCTTTGCCCCCGCCTTCGGCTTCCTCATCACCCGCACGTCGGCCCCGGAGACCTACAAGCTCATCTCTCGCGCCGTTATCGATGCCGAGCATGGAGTTGACGGAGCCAAGGAACGCTACATGCGCAAACGCCCTTACATGCAGTTCCATGAGCACACAGGCTGTCCCACCGACGAGGAGGAACTCAGCCACAACGGTTCCTATCCTTCAGGACATTCGGCCATCGGCTGGGCCACAGCCCTGCTCTTAGCAGAGCTGAATCCCGCCTGCGCCAACGAAATCATCCATCGAGGCTACGAGTACGGACAGAGCCGTGTCATCGAGGGCTACCATTATCAGAGCGATGTCGATGCGGCCCGTCTCTCGTCGAGTGCCGTCGTGGCCACCCTGCATGCTGACCCTGCCTTCATGAAGCAGATGGAGAAGGCGCGCAAGGAACTCTCCAAACTCATGGCGCCCGCCACAGCTTTCGACGTGACCAAGGCGCGTCTTTCCGATGTCAAGACTCTCGAAGGACAGCCGGGCGAAGGCTACCAGGGCATGGCCATCAGCGGCGACTGGCTCGTGAGCTGCCAGAACAGAGGCTACGCCACGCTCTACCGTCTGCCAGACATGAACAAGGTTGCCGGTCCGTTCAAGTTAGGCAGCTTCGCCTCCACCAACCACGCCAACATCGCCAAGTTCGGTCTCGAACGCTGGCAGAGCACCGACGAGCTTCCCGTACTCTACGTCTCACAGGCCTATCGCAAGACCGTGGGCGGGCGCAAGGACGTCTGCTACGTGGAGCGCATCCTGCCCGAGGGGAAGGCCGAGACCGTGCAGCGCATCATCTTTGATGACACCGACCACCTCTATGGCTACGCCCTGCAATGGACCGTGGACCGCGACCATCAGCGGCTCATCGGACTGGGCAACAGCATCTCCAACGACGATGGCCGCAACTGCTTCCGTATCATCATCTTCCCCCTGCCCAAGCTCTCCGACGGCCGCGAAGTGGTGCTGAAAGCCACAGATGCCGAAGCCTGCTACCTCATCCAGGACACCGACCAGCGCTACCCCCACAAGGTAGTTGGCCAGGGTGCCTGCGTGAAGGACGGGTGCCTCTTCATGCCCACCGGCTTCGGCTCCGAGGGTGCACCCAGCATACTTTACGTTTGGGACCTCTACAAACGGAAGCTGCGCCACATCATCGACCTGCGCAAGGAACTCAACAAGGTGGAGATGGAGGACATCGACTTCTATCGGGGCAACGCCTATATCCAGACCAACGGCCGCGGCTTGCTGAAGTTCGGCCCGCTGTTCAATAAATAGTCCATGATTCATCGTCACTTTTATTATGGCTAAGCTCAAATCCTTCGTCCTCGTTCTCCTTGTCGCGCTGCTCACACCCTTCACGACCCAGGCCGGCAAGCCCCTGCGCGTGCTTGCCATCGGCAACAGTTTCTCTGAGGACGCCATCGAACAAAATCTTCACGAACTCTGTGAGGCAGCCGGTGTGGAGACAGTCATCGGCAACCTCTATATTGGCGGTTGCACGCTGCAGCGCCATTGGACCAACGCCGAGGACAGCCTTCCCGCCTACCGCTACCGCAAGATTGGTACCGACGGGCACATGGAGCAGTTCAACAAGACAACCCTTGCCGCCGCTCTCAAGGACGAACAGTGGGACTACGTCAGCCTGCAGCAGGCAAGCGGAGTGTCGGGAGTAAGCAGCACCTACGAGCCCTTCCTCACGCAGCTCATCAGCTTCATCCGTCTCTACGCCCCGCACTGCCGCATCGTGTGGCACCAGACGTGGGCCTACGCCCAAGACGCCACGCACCCCGAGTTCGTCAACTACGGCCGCAGCCAGCAACGCATGTACGAGATGATTTGCGAGTCAGCCCGTAAAGCCATCCGCGACCACCACATCCGCTGCCTCGTACCTTCAGGGACAGCCGTCCAGAACGCACGCACGTCGTGGATAGGCGACCGCATGAACCGCGACGGCTACCACCTCAATCTCACCTACGGCCGCTACACAGCCGCCTGCACGTGGTTCGAAGCTCTCACCGGCCGCAATGTGATAGGCAACCCCTATGCTCCCGCAGGCATGGACGACCGAACCAAACTGACCACTCAGGAGGCTGCACACTATGCCGTGAAACACCCCTGGAAAGTGACAAAAATTACCGTCCACAAGTAATTTCGCCCACACAACAGACAGTCCAATGGCCCAATATTGAAAATTGAAGCCACAGTTCAGCCTTTATCTAAAGATAAATTGTTACTTTTGCAATAAAATATACGCAAGATAAATTTCATGGATCAGAAGAAATTCAAACGCACGCTTGTCACGGCTGCACTGCCCTATGCCAACGGCGGCGTGCATATTGGTCATTTGGCCGGTGTCTACGTGCCGGCCGACATCTATGTGCGCTATCTCCGTCTCAAGGGCGAAGAGGTGGTGTTCATCGGAGGCAGCGATGAGCACGGTGTTCCTATCACGCTGAGGGCAAAAAAGGAAGGCGTGACGCCCCAGGACATCTGCGACCGCTATCACTCACTCATCAAAAAGAGCTTCGAGGACTTCGGCATCAGCTTCGACATCTACAGCCGCACCACCTCCAAGACGCACGAGAAGCTTGCCTCGGACTTCTTCCGCAAACTATACGATGAGGGCAAGCTCATTGAAAAAGAAAGCGAACAGTACTACGACGAGGAAGCCCACCAGTTCTTAGCCGACCGATACATCGTCGGCGAATGTCCCCACTGCCATAATCCACACGCCTACGGCGACCAGTGTGAGAAGTGCGGCAGCGACCTCAGCCCCATGGAGCTCATCAACCCCCACTCCACCATCAGCGG
>OMVH01000179.1 GCA_900314365.1 uncultured Prevotella sp.
AGGATACAAGATTCTCAATCTTGGCATATGAGTTCGATTCTCATACCGACTACAAACCCAGCAAGGAGAGGACATAAAGTTCTCTCCTTTTTTATTGTAGAGCTTTTTTGTTAAGGTTTACAGATTCATTACACTATAGTTATTAGTAATTATAGTTTCCTGCAAATAATGCTTCTTTTAGGCAATCACTTCAAACTTTAATATATAAAACATTTAATTAACATTCCTTTATGAGAACATTCCAATACTTACTTATATCTATAACAGATATAAAAAAGCATCAAGCAGCAAAAAAAAGCAACTGTAGAACTTAGAATTTCCTATCATTACAAACAAAAGTACATCAGTACTGGCATTACATTATTTCCTAAACAATGGAGAGATGGCCATGTGGTAGTATGCAGCTTTGCTCTTTCTTTCAGTTTCTTACTGTTGTAGTAATCTGCAACAGCTTTCTCAAAATCTTTGTCAGTTCCTCCATAATAGGCATCCCTAAGAGTAGGGTTATCAAACAAGTGGTAAGTTTGTCTCCCCTATAGAGTAATCCTAAAGCCATAGCTTTCTTTGCTTCAGAGGGAGGCTGTGCTAATATTGAGGGAGTATTCTTGTCTAATTTATCTGACAAATAAGATATATGACTATTCCTAGTTTTTCCCTTTCCTCATCTTCAGTCAGCCATTTTCCAGGTCTTCCTTTCGCAGTCTTTGAGGCACTCTTATTGTATTTTATATCTACTCCAAAGCCACGATTATTAGGGTCATCACCCTTTCTCTGTGACTGATACCACCTTCCGAAATATCCTATACTGTCAGGATTCTCAATAGCTCTAATATATTTGCTTACAAGAGAATTATCTGTAATTTTTGTGGGCATACCTACTAATATTAATCAATGCGTCTGTAACCAATACCATCTACTATTGTGTCTGGAGGTATAGGGTCTGAACTTCTCATTATTGTAAAATGGCCATTAGCATTAGGAAAAGGCCAATCCTTGAGGTCTTTGTTTATTTTATCCATATACTCCATATATGAGGGGAAATGACACTGCAAGGGTGCGACCAAGCATAGAATAAGGGCCGCACCCTGCCTATGAGAGTTAGCCATCAGGGTCTCTGCGTTCCACAGCTATGGTTGGGATGGTCACCCATTTCCAGTTCCAGACTCCCCCCTTTGAGCAGTTCGGCAGCCGGGAAACAGAAGGAATTGAGTTCGCGGTCATTGAGCCTGGCACTCTGCACGTACATGTTCCTTCGCGAAGCATTATGGGCTGTGATAGTAAACTTACTGCCGCGTCCATAACGTTGTCCAAGATTGATGACCACCTTCGTGAAGAGCGGGCTGGCAATCTCGTAGATGGGGTTGACCCTGCAGCCTCCGTCAGTTTGGAAGAGTCCGAGTGCAGCCATTACAAACCAGGCACTCGGTCGAAACATATCCATCCTCCCTCAATCACACTGACATTCACGACATTGCCCCCCGCCTGCAACCAGTCGGCCTTCACAGTCATCCTCAGCGTCTGTACACGGGCCTGCGTGAGGTCACCCGTGAGCGTCCGTTCGCTGCCGCCCTGGATGCTGAACTTCCGGGCATGACCGTTCACCATCACCTTCACCACGGAGCCTTTAGGATCGGAGTCAACGAGGTCGAGGACGAGACTGTACTCACCTCTTGTGGGCTTCTTCTTCAGAGCAAAGAGAATGTTGTCTTCATGAGTGCGCCATCCCGAGGTGCCCCCAGTGCCTCCCCAGGAGTCGGCAGGACCAGGCAGCACATAGGGGAATGCAGCGAAGGCGGATCGAGATGGTTGTCCAGTCCCAAAGCCTTGACTTCGCGTCGGCGGAAGCGCTGCTGCAGCTCCCATCACGCCATGTCGGCGTAAATCACCGGTGCATCCTTCGGGGCTACGGCGGCTGCACCCGTGCCGATGATTATGAGCGGGGAATGACGGTGAGGGATGTCGGCTGCTCTGACCTTGGCTTCGTTGAAATACTCGCTGAGCCTCACGTTGGATACATAGCCGAAGAGCACGTCGTCGGTCATGAACCTCCCGGTCAGCCTCCGAATCTCGGCCTCCGGCTTCATCAGGCTTCGGGTGAGCACTATTTCCCGGCCTGTACGGGCAAAGGCCTGGGAGATTTCTTCCTCCAAGGTGCCTGTATAGAGTTCCACAGCCCACACCGGGCTCTTCCGGAAGTCCTCTTCGAGACAGCTGATGATGGAATTCCACCCTGAGAAAATGGGGGCATCGACAGTGGTTGACGGGGTCTTGTCGTAGTTAGTCCTTGTCATAGGTGCTGGTTTCATGTCTTAAGGAATGTAGTACAAAAGTAATATGTTTTTTTCGAAACCACCCAATCTCCAGGACGACATTTTGAAGAAAATGCTGACGAGTGATGAAGGGGTCGGTGAGTCACCACCCCATCTCGAGTTCCGGCGTTCTGCAGAGGGCGACACAAAACGCGACACCCTTCCTCCTGCGAATAAGAAGGCAGAGAGCTCCGCCTGTAGATAATAACCATTGATTGTGTTCTGCAAGAGAGCCCTATTGTAGGGCCGCTTTATATTGCAGCAAGTCATTGCTCGCTTTCCGGCCTAGGTTTCATTGTCCACTGCTGGGCGAGGCGATGATACGGGAAAATGTTTAGGGCGTTAACAGATTTCAACCGCAATAGAACCTTTCTATTCTATTTGGCGCGCAGTCGAACGGGTTGTAACTTTGTCGCGGGAATGAGAAACTGCCCTGCAACAGGATGGCTCTAAAGACAGGGAACGACCGGGGAGCGAAACATCAAGGGAGGGTGACATGGTGCGACAGTAGCGAAATAATCGGAGTAATCAGAATACTCGGAGTATTCAGAATATTCGGAGTATTCAGAATACTCGGAACACTCTGAATACTCTGAATACTCCGAATTCTCTGAATACTCTGAACTCTCTGAATACTCACGCGAGAGCTTTCAGCACCGCTGTGAGAGCAGCTCAGTCGCGGTTCGGGGTTTCCCACGCCTTGGTCTTCGTGCAGCTGACGTTCAGACTCTGGTCGCCCACCTGAATGCGGAAATCGCCAGCCTCGAGCATCCACTTGTTGTCGTAGCCGACGAAGGCGAGGTCGGAAGCACGCACAGGGAGAGTCACAGTCTTGGTTTCACCGGGCTTGAGACCGATTTTCTCGAAGGCGCGCAGACGGCGGTTGTCGGGAGTCACAGAAGCCACGAGGTCGGAGCTGAAGAGCAGCACGCTCTCCATGCCTTCGCGGGAGCCGGTATTGGTGACGTCAACCTGGAAGATGAGCACATCGTCGGGAGCAAACTGCGTTTTGTCGCACCGCAGGTTGGAATACTTGAATGTGGTATAGCTCAGTCCGAATCCGAACGGCCATTGCACGCTCACGTCGGCACTATAGTTATAGGCTCCTTCCATGGTGCCCACTTGTTCGCAGGGCTTGTAGTCGTAGTTGGTGAGCGAAGCCGGGAAGCGGGGATATGTGATGGGCATGCGCCCGCTGAAGTTCTTCTCTCCGCTGAGCAGGTTGGCCAGAGCGTCGCCACCATAGTTGCCGGGCAGAATGATGTCGACTACGGCCTTAGCCAGGGGTTCGATGTCGCTGACAATGCGCGGCCGTCCTTCGCTGAGCACCATGAGAATAGGCTTGCCTGTGCGCGAGAGAGCCTTGACGAGCGATCGCTGGTTTTCGGAAAGCACAAGGTCGTTGAGGTTTCCCGGTGTCTCGCAATAGGAATTTTCACCCACACACACCATGATGACATCGGCACCGGTGGCAGCCTGCACGGCTTTTTCTGTCTGAGGAGTATTCTCCTCGTACCATTGTCCGTCGTTGTTGTAGGTCACACCCGGTTCATATATGATGTTTTCCTTACCAAACTTCTGCTGCATAGCTTCCAGAATGGTGTTGCATTCGGGATAGAAGTCGTCGGCATGAATGCCCTGCCAGAACATAGTCCATCCGCCGTTGAGGCATCGCATGCTGTTAGCGTTAGGTCCGGTGACGAGAATCTTCTGTCCTTTCTTAAGCGGCAGCAGATTGTCCTGATTCTTCAGCAATACGAGCGACTGCTCTGCAGCATCGAGGGCAGCGGCCCTGAATTCAGCGCAGCCGAACTTGGGATAATCTTTCTTATTGAAGTTTGGCGAGTCGAAGAGTCCGAGCCGGAATTTCAGTCTGAGTACCCTCCTCACGGCATCGTTGATACGGTCCATGCTGACACGGCCCTCGTTGACGAGCTCCTTGAGCAGCACGCAGAAGTCGGTGCTGAAGGGGTCCATCGACATATCGATTCCGGCATTGATGGCCCTCTCTATGGCCTCTTTCTTGTCGCGGGCCACATGGTCGCGCTTCCAAAGGTTGTCGATGTCGGCCCAATCGGTCACCACGAGTCCGTCCCATCCGGTCTCGGTCTTAAGCCACTGTGTGAGATAGCGGTAGTTGCAGTGGAAGGGCATTCCGTTGTTGTTCTGTGAGTTCACCATTACTGAGAGCGCTCCGTGGCGAATGGCTTCGAGGAAGGGAGCGAAGTGCTTCTCCCGCATTTCGATATCGGTGATGTGCGAGGGTGTACGGTCCTTGCCGCTCGCGGGCACCCCGTAGCCCATGTAATGCTTCATGCAGGCGGCCACGTGATATTTGTCGATGTGGTTGGGATCGGAGCCCTGGAAGCCAAGCACCGACTCGCGGCCCATCTCGGCATTGAGATAAGCATCCTCGCCGTAGTTCTCCCACGTGCGGGGCCAGCGTGGCTCACGTCCGAGGTCGACGACAGGAGCAAAGACCCAGGGTACGTCGCAGGCCTTGGTTTCGTAAGCCGAGATTTCGGACCCCCGCCGCATGAGTGCCCTGTTGAAGGTAGCACCCATGTTGTTGCCCTGAGGGAAGAGCGTGGCATGCTGTGTGTAGGAGGCTCCGTGGATTTGGTCGACCCCGTAGAGGCAGGGAATTCCGATGGCCTTCATCGACTCCTTCTGAAGCCTGCGCACAAGCTGCTGCCACACGTCGGCCGTGGCAGCGTGGCCAAGTGGCGTGTTGAGGATGGAGCCCACCTTGTATTTATAAATCACGTCGTGGAGTTTCTGCTCGTCGAAGCGGAATACATCCTTCGAGCTCGCATCGGTTATCGACTCGATGGTGAGCTGCGTCATCTGTCCGATTTTCTCGTCAAGCGTCATCTTTGAAATAAGTTCGTCTATCCTCGATTCCATCTGAGGGTCGGCGGGGATAGCGCGGACTTGCGCCTCGGCAGTCACCGTGGCCGAGAGTGCAAGTGTGTAGAAAAGTGCTTTGTAGTGCATAGTTTTTTATTGTTGTATAATGGTTTGCCGGTCTGTATTGAATGGTTGCAAGGAGATTACACGGATGTCAATAACTCACAAAAGTGGTCACAGACTGTGGCTCGAGACTTGTATCACCGTCAGAGTCGCCCACAGGCTTGAGATTCTCTCCCTCCACCTCAGAAGTGCGGTAGACTTTCCAGCGCAGTTGCTTGCCGCCCACGGAAAGCCTCACTACCCGATAGCCCTCAGAGTAGTTGACAGCCACGATAACCCATCTTCCATCGACATTGCGGTAGGCTGAGAGCATCACGTTTCGTGGGTCAGTGTCGCCCTCCTTCAATACCGTTCCATTCTCAGTGACAACTAAATCGTAGCGGCGTGCACAGGGTCGCACAAAGCGGCTGTAGTTGCCAACGGCCCAAAGCAGCTTCGAGTCGATGGCCTTGCCGCTCTTCCAGTTGTCCTCGCTCAAAATTCGCACGAAGGCATCCTTGTAGTCACTTCCGAGCGCCCTCCACCACTGCCAGCTCTCAGCGTTGCCGTAGACGAGGTCGTGGTGGATGATGCGGGCCACGTAGAGAGCTGTGCGCATGGAGGGATCGAAGAGCGAGCCGGTACCTATCTCCTTGTCATTGCTCATCATGCAGAGCTCCGACATCCAGTAGGCCAGTCCGTAGGGGCGCAGCATCTGGCGCACCTTCAATCGCGAGCTGCGCAGCGACTCCAGGGGTGTGTCGGTCCAGTAGCCGTGAGCCATGACGACGGGAGCCACTCCGAAAGTCTTGCCCAGGAACGTCTTCGTGCTGTCGGGACAGAAGAAGGTAGCGAGCTCGTTGCCGCGCCACCATCCCGACTCATGGGGACTCCACAAGCATCGCAGGTCGCTGGCCTCAGGGATGGTGATGAGCGTGGTGATGCCCCGTCGCTTGAACTCCTTGGAGATGCATCGCACGAGCCTTGCTATCTCCTGATTGGTAGCCGGCGAGCCCTCCTGCTTAGGTCCGGTCCAGTTCCATGAGCCGTCGGCCTCGTTGACGGGACTGATGTAGTCGAAGTGGATGCCGTCATGACGTTCCACCCCCTGCAGAGCATCGGCAATGAAAGAAGCTGCCTTGCCGTAGCAGTCGTCCTTGAGATTGATGGTGCCGCCGCGTCCCGTGTTTGTAGCGAGTCCGTTCTTGGTGAAGAAAACGGGCATGGAGTTGAGAAAGGCCAGGAAATGCTCCACTCCCCTCTCCTTGGCCAACCTGAGGAAGGAGCGCTGTCCGGCCTGCTTATTCCAGTCATAGGAGCCGTCGGCTAGGCGGAAACATTCAGTACGCGTCTGCCAGTTAATTTGCGAGCTGTCGCCCTGTTCGGCACTGCCAGCTCCGAGATTGAATCTCCAGAGCGTAAGGCCGATGCCCTTGGGCTGACCGTCGACTTCAGTCTCAGTACTGAACAGCCAGTCGGCAATCTGCCGCTGCTGGTCCATAGGCCACAGTCCCACATAGGGCATGCTCCAAGCATCGGAGGCTCCGAAATGGTGTATGGTTTGCTCCGGGGCGTTTACATTTACATCGTAGCAGCGAACAGCTTTTCCGGAGGCGGTGCCGGATAGAGAGCACAGCAACAACAAGATAGCAAGGATAGTCATTTTCATGAGAATATTTAATTTAGAGTTTGATTATTTCATATAGCAGTGGATTCAAGCGAATAGCATGAAACGAATGGGCTTACCGATTTCCACCCACAAAATTACAGAAAATAGCAGTACTGCAAACTATTTGGAGAATATTTTTCTGGAATTTCTGAATAATCGGAATTTCCTGATTACTCTGAATACTCTGATTACTCTGAATACTCCGATTACTCCGAATACTCTTATAACTCAGAAAAACTCGCGATTTTCTTTGTCATTCCCTTCGTTTGCACTATCTTTGCATCACGGCGAGCCCATGCTGCTCACCCTTCTCATGCTGAGGGAGCACCATTTGGGGGAACCACCGCCACTTCGTCAAAACACCTATGAACAAAAGAATACTGATACTGCTCTTTGCAGTCTTCGCCTTTGCGCTCCCCTCACAGGCAGTGCTCAAGGAGGATAGTCTCGTCAAGACACTGTCCATTCTCCGTGTGGAGCTCACCAACTACTACAAGGAGCTGAACCAGCAGAGCGGCTTCATCAAGGAGCAGCAAAGCATGGTACAGAGCGAGCTCATGGACATCATGAGCAAGAGCGACCAAAATGCGCTGATGCTCTACTCTCAGAAGTCGGACTACATCTTCGACCAAGCCTATGCCTGCCATGAGGCTACGAAGCAGTTCGCTGAGTTTCAGCGCAATGTGCTGCCCTTCAATCAGTATGTGCTGAAGAACAAATACGAGATAGCACGCTTCGACTCGCTCATCACCAATCTGAGCAACATGTACACGGGCACGCTGACTCCCCGGGAGCGTACCGACCGAATAGTCTGTCTGACGCTGGCCGTTAACATCCGGCACACGCTCAAGGAGAACAACGACCAGTCGAGCGAGTACCTGCGCATCTACGAGTCGGTGGCCACACAGCTGCGCAATCTCAACGACTATGCCAACCAGCGCTACGCCAGCATCCAGCGCAGTATCTTCTATAACGGCGGTGACAACTATTTCACCATACTCCTCAACATCGGTCGCGAATTCCGCACTACAGCCAATTCGGTGGAAGAAAAGTACAAGCCCATCCGCCGCATCAACTCCCAGTGGGACGTGAGAGTCATCGGAAGCCTCTTCGCCATACTCTTCTTCTACGGGCTCATAGCTTTCGGCATCAACATCCTCGTCATCAAGCACCTGATGCCCAAGCGGTTCCGCTCCGAAGAGTTCATGCAGAAGCGCACTTGCATCATTCTCTCAACAACGGTACTCACCTTCGCCTTCCTCCTCATTCTGATGCGGTTCTTCTATCAGAGTCAGAACTTCCTCAACATGGCGAGCAGCCTGCTCATCACCTTCGCATGGATGCTCAGCGCCATTCTCATCTCGCTGCTGCTCCGACTCAACGGCAAACAGATAAAGAGCGCTTTCCACATCTACGTTCCCCTCGTCGTAATGGGATTCATGGTCATCACCTTCCGCATCATCTTCATCCCCAACGACCTCGTGAACCTTGTCTTCCCACCGATGCTCCTGGCCAGCGCCTTCTGGCAGTGGTATGTCATCAAGAAGCATAAGGACAATGTGCCGCACAGCGATGTCTACTACTCCTACGCCACGCTCTTCGCCTTCGCCTGCTCCGTGGTGGCCTCATGGTCGGGCTACACCCTGCTTAGCGTGCAGCTGCTCATATGGTGGATCATGCAGCTGAGCTGTATCCTTACCATCACCTGCGTCACAGAATGGCTCCGCAACTATGGACAGAAAAAGCAGTACAGCAAGCTCCCCATCACCAAAACATGGCTCTACAACCTCATCTACAAGGTGGTGTTGCCCATACTCTCAGTCTACTCCTTCATCCTCTCCATCTACTGGGCCGCTGACGTGTTCAACATGAGTGACACCACATGGATAATCTTCACACGCCACTACATCGACACGAAGAATTTCTCGGCCAGCATCTTCTCGCTGTGCCAGGTCATCACGCTCTACTTCGTCTTCGCCTTCATCAACGACACGGGCAAGGAACTGCTGAAGATGTACTTCAAGAAGAGCAACCGCAGCACAGCCTCGAGCCGCAATGTCATGGCCAAGAATCTGCTGCAGATTGTCGTCTGGGGCATATGGCTCCTTGTGGCCTTGAATATCTTCCACGTGAGCAACACGTGGCTCGTGGTGGTCTCGGGAGGTCTCTCAACGGGTATCGGTTTTGCTATGAAGGACATCCTTGAGAACATCTACTACGGAATCTCGCTCATGGCCGGACGAGTGAAGATTGGTGACTACATCGTTTGTGACGGCATTCGCGGCAGGGTGAGCTCCATCAGTTACACCTCGACCATGATTGAAGCTATCGACGGAAGTGTCATAGCTTTCCAAAACAGTCAGCTCTTCACCAAGAACTACAAGAACATGACGAAGAACCACGGCTATGAACTCGACATCCTCGAGGTGGGCGTGGCCTACGGTGTCGACATCGCCAAGGTGAAAGAGCTGCTCCGCAACGCACTCATGAAGCTCGACTGCGTCAACAAGGACAAGGGTGTGAACATAGTGCTCAACGGTTTTGCCGACAGCTCCATCACACTGAAGATTCTCGTATGGGTGAACGTCTTCACACAGTACACCGACGACGGAAAGATACTGGAATGCGTATATAACACTCTGAATGACAACAACATTCAGATTCCATTCCCACAACGCGACATTCACATCATCCATCAGGAACAGCAATAATGAAAAGATATTCTAACGATGCTCAGGCCTCGGACTGGAGACACTATGAAGTCGACGAGGAGTCGCCGCTCCTGGAGTGGCTGCTCAAGACTGTCCACACGGAGAGCCGCACGAAGCTAAAGGCCACTCTCAAAGGCCGCGGCATACGTGTCAACGGCAAGAACGTGACACAGTTCGACTACACACTGCATCCCGGCGACAGAGTCAGCGTGAGCCGCAGAAAGAAGGAGGAGGGACTGAAGAGCCGCTACGTCAGCCTGGTGTACGAGGACCAGTGGATAGTGGTTGTCAACAAGGAGACGGGCATCCTCTCGATGGCAGCAGGCCACAGCTCGCTCAACGTCAAGACTGTACTCGACGAATACTTCCGCCGCACACGACAGAAATGTACGGCCCATGTCGTGCACCGTCTCGACCGCGACACTTCCGGGCTAATGATTTACGCCAAGGACAAGGACACGGAGATGGCTCTCGAGGCCGACTGGCACAACATTGTCTACGATCGGCGCTACGTAGCTGTTCTTGACGGCGAGGTAAAGGACGACGAGGGCACAGTTACGTCGTGGCTGAAGGATAACAAAGCTTATTTCACATACTCTTCCCCCGTTGACAACGGTGGGAAACTTGCCATCACCCACTTCCATGTGCTCGACCGTACCGCCGACCACTCGCTCGTGGAATTCAAGCTTGAGACAGGGCGCAAGAATCAGATTCGCGTCCATGCCGCCGACATGGGGCACCCCGTCACGGGCGATGTGAAGTATGGTATTCCCGCCGATGATCCCATCCACAGACTCTGTCTGCATGCTTTCAAACTCTGCTTCTTCCACCCCGTGACCCATCGCCGAATGGAGTTTGAGACTCCCCTGCCACCGTCATTCAGACTCTCCGCTTTGGAGCGAAGGGAGCGCAAGGAAAACATTTACCACGAACATTAAAAACAAACAAGATGAGCAATCATTTCGTCTTCTACATTCTCTGCCTCGTAGGTATTATCGTCGGTATAGCCATTGTGAAGAAAGTGGCCAGCTGCCTCGTAAAACTCGTGCTGCTGGCTGTCATAGTAGGACTGCTGGCCCTATACTGGTTCTGTCAGTAGAGTCTATAAATAAGTCAGCAGAGTCTATATAATGATGCCACAGAACGGAGATTGCAACCGCACTGTGGCATCCTAAGATAAAATTCCCGCAATTATTCTTCTGGCTGAGACTGATGTCAGTCGCGTCGGAAGATGTCGCGGGTATAGACTTTCGACTCCACGTCGTCAAGACAGGCATCATAACGGTTGGCTATGATGGCCTTGCTCTCGCGCTTGAACCGCTCCAAGTCGTTGACCACCTCACTGCCGAAGAAAGTGCTGCCGTCGTCGAGCGTGGGCTCATAGACTATGACATTGGCTCCCTTAGCCTTGATGCGTTTCATAATGCCCTGGATGCTGCTCTGTCGGAAGTTGTCGCTGTGGCTCTTCATCGTCAGTCGGTAGACTCCGATGGTGCAGCTGTGCTCAGCCTTGGGGTCGTAGCTGTCGCGGTCGTAGTAGTCGTAGTAACCGGCCTTATGAAGCACTTGGTCGGCTATAAAGTCCTTGCGCGTGCGGTTGCTGTCCACGATAGCCTGGATGAGATTCTCCGGCACATCGGCGTAATTGGCCAGCAACTGCTTGGTGTCCTTGGGCAGACAATAGCCTCCGTAGCCGAACGAAGGATTGTTGTAGAAAGCTCCAATGCGTGGGTCGAGGCATACACCGCGGATAATGTCAGCCGAGCTGAGCCCCTTCAGCTCCGCATAGGTGTCGAGCTCATTGAAGTAGCTCACGCGCAGAGCCAAATAGGTGTTGGCAAAGAGCTTCACGGCCTCAGCCTCGGTAAGCCCCATGAAGAGCGTGTCGATGTCCTTCTTCAGCGCACCCTCCTGAAGCAACTTAGCAAACGTGTGGGCTGCGGTATCCATAGTCTCGTCACCCTCCGGACGCCCCACGATGATGCGGCTGGGATAGAGGTTGTCGTAGAGAGCCTTGCTCTCGCGCAGAAACTCAGGGGCAAAAATAATGTTGGGACAATGGTATTTCTCTCTCACACTCATTGTGTAGCCCACTGGTATCGTGCTCTTGATAACCATCACGGCCTTTGGATTGACTTTCATCACAAGCTCAATGACTTCCTCCACGTGGGTAGTATCGAAGAAGTTCTTTTTGGAGTCGTAGTTCGTAGGAGTCGCAATGACCACAAAATCAGCATCGGCATAAGCTCCGGCGCCGTCAAGGGTAGCCTCAAGCTGCAGCGGGCGGTGAGCGAGATAGTCCTCAATATAGTCATCCTGGATAGGTGACTTCCGGTTGTTGATGAGTTCCACTTTCTCCGGAATCACATCGACGGCCTTCACCTCGTGATGCTGACCCAGGAGAGTGGCAATACTCAGTCCCACATAGCCTGTCCCGGCTACAGCAATCTTCAAATCTTCAAAATCTCTCATAATTAATATGTGACAACGTTGCTTCGAATCAACACTCTAAACATTTCCTGCAAAGATAATGCAAACGGGAGAAATGACAAAGAAAGACCCACTTTTCTTTTCATTTCCAAGCGCAGTCCATATTATCCTTCTACCCTCTGACGCACACTTTGCGCTCTATGGTTTCCTCCTGCGAGGTGGCTCTCACTACATGGAGCCCCTCGGAGAGCAACACCTCAGACCGTCCTGCGCTAAGCCGGCAACTCTTCTGCAGCGTTCCGTCCACTCCGTAAACCTCAAGCCTCACTGTGGCCGATGAGTCCACTCGCAGTCGGTTACCTTGGGCACTGAGGCTGACAGAGGTCTTCCTGGGAGCAACAATGCCGCTGACGGGGGACTCTCCGAAGCTGAACGAAGCCATAGAGAGCTGAGGGTCGGAGAAGACGAAGATGAGAGTGTGTCGTCCGCTCACATTACCCACATTCATGCCGAGATAAGTCCACACTGTTGGGACTGTTGCTGAACAGAGCTTCGTTGAGGTGGTCACTGAATCGAGATAGACACTGAGCTTTCCACCAGCAGCAGAGGCTTTGGCGAGGCAACGGAGGCTTTGGGCTGTTCGGTTTCCAAAGTCCACATTGCGATAGACAGCCCACGCGTTGCTGCGAGTCGACGTGAGGCAGGTATCTGCTTCGCTGCCTTCCGGCTCCCCTCCAAGCTGCATGCGGCAGACATCATCCAAAAGAGCAGCCGATGTCGAAGCGAAAGCATTCTTCACGAAGCATCCTCCAACATGGGCATTGAAAGCAGTGGACACAGCCGTGGAGGCGCCGAAAGCATCGTTACTCACATCGTTTCCGTCGGCATCTATAAGGTTTTCAGAGGTTTTAGTGAGCCGTCGCGACCAACTGACTCCCTTGGAGTTACGATTCTGAAAGCAATGTAGCGCATTGGCTCCTATCCAAGTCTCAGCCTCGGGATGGAATAGCTGTTCGGCATAGAGCCTGGCATAGCGCATGAAGATGCCCTTGAAGCCGCACAGGTCGCCGCCGACAGTCTCCTCGTTGTTTACGAGTATTCCGTCCTTGGTCATGTGCTTGAAAGCATAGTTGAAAGCTCCCTCGGCATCCTGACGGTAGGACTCATTCTTGGTGTGGGCATAAAGCTTGAGTGCCGCACCGAGCATCGTTCCCTGGTTATAAGTCGAACTCCAGGTGTTGCCCACTTTGAAACTGCCGTTGTTCCACGAACCGGAGTCCCACACACGCCCCGTAGAGGGTTCGAAGAGATGGGAGCGCTGTCCGGCATATATCTTAGCAGCCTTCTGCCAGTAAGTCTCATCACCGGTAAACTCACCCAGATAACAAGCTGCTATCGTGGCAGGTCCGTTGATGCACGAGTTGCTGCCGAGTGGACTCGACTGCTTCCAAACAAGCATTCCGTCGGGAAGAGTGGAGGCGCGGCTGTACATCATATCGAAGTTGCGGCGGGCAGTATGAAGATAATTGTCGGTACCGAAGAACTTATACGCGCGGATACAAGCAAGCACCATCCACGAGATGTCGTCGTTATATTCATTTCCTGTCCAGTAGCTGCCGTTGCGGTTAATGAAGTTTTTGTAGAGTTCCTCGAACACATCCTTGTACCGCTTGTCCGCTGTTGTCTCGTAGCCGTCGAGGATGGTTTCAAGCATCTCAGCATCTCCCCAGAAACCGCCCTTGCCGAGAACATGCCCCACGCTGGCTTCGTGATAGTATTGTTTGAGGAAGCTGTCATAGAGATTGTCGGCCACTCGTTTTGAGAAGACTGTGTCAACCCCTTCGTCCTCTGTCAGTGTCCAGTAGCACAGACTATGTTCGGCCTCAGTAGCCTTTCTGAGCACAAGTTTGCTTCCCTCTGCATTAGCCTCAGCCGTTATCAAGAGACTCTTATCGTTCTTCGGAGAGATAGTGTATACTCCCTTTTGTCCATCTACGGGAATGAAGTTCCACGAACCGCGGCCTGTAACCACGGCCTTCTGACGCTGACTGAGCGAACTGTTGGCGGCCACCTGTCCACAGCACAAATAAAGACCGCTATAAGCATTGCGTAGCGAGAAAGAGCCATCACCGGCGCTGCCCGCAATCCAACGTTGCGAGGCCACTCCGGTCTCAGTCCAGAGCACGGCCGCGTCGAAGTTAGCCCTACCGGAATTCTTTGTCATCATAGCCTTCCCCCCGAGACTCAGAGCATAGCATTTGCCCGATTTCTGAGCATGTGAAGGCAGAAAGGCTGCCACAAGAAGCAGCACTGCGAAAATACGTTTCATATTTAGTTTTGGTTGGAATGATGCCGAAAGCAGAAAATTCCGTCCACGCAACTCTACCTATGAACAGTTGCGTGGACGAAGAGGCCTATTTCTTTCGGCTTAGGTCTTTAATGCGGATATTGCGGAACTTTACGCCCTCGCCGTGTCCGCAGAAACTGATAAAACCGTCTTTATTGAAAAGTCCGGGATGATTGTTATGATCGACAGTGTAAGGATTATTCGACGAGCCGTCGGGAGCCACATTATGTCCTTGACAAGCTTCGCGGATATTTCCGTCAAGGATTACCTCGCCGTTGACCGTCACCTTGATGTGGTCGCCAATGGCTTGTATCTCCTCTGTGTTCCACGTGCCTAACTTTCCGAACTTCACATGCTTGGGCACGATGATGCCATATACGGCTCCATGCTGCTGATAGGGATGCAAGCCGGCATAGATGGGATCGTCGTGGTCGAGCACCTGAATCTCCATACCCTCATAGGCAGCATCAGTGTTCAGTTTGGTGCGAATGCCTATACCGTTGTTGACACCAGGCTTCACAAAGCAGAACTCAAAACGATAGATGAAGTCGCTGTACTTCTTTTTCGTATAGAGATTTCCACCGTTGCCGTAGTGTGCCTTGACATAGATATTTCCATCCTCGGGCACGTAGTTGTCGAGATTGCCCTGCCACTGACTAAGCGACCTGCCGTCAAAAAGCGACACAAAGCCCTCCTTCTGCTCCGCTTTGGAGACGGTATAGACGGGCGTTGACGGCAATTCATTGACATAGACATCGCGCACCTCAACAGCCCCCTGACGGCTCAGAATAGAGATAACGCCACGGGCATTGAGCGCCTTACCGACATCTCCATTCTTGATGACCGCATTCTCAGCCACTACCTGTCCGTTGCTCTCCACAAGGATGCGGTCGTTGACCAGCTTCACGTAGACTGTGTTCCACTCACTGCCCGACTTAGCGGGATTAGCGGGCAGAGCATTATAAAGGAAAGACGCTCCCTTCGAACCGTCAAGACGTACCTCGACCATCGACCTCAGACTGAGCAAGCCGTTGCCTTCAGTCTTGTAGTCGAAGAAGAGTTCAAAGTTCTCGTATTGCTTTCCGTCGCTCACTGCCTTCTTGCCTTCTGCCGTACCTTCGGCAGCCGACTTAGCGAAGCCTGTAGCCTTCAGCTCTCCAGAAAGACCGTTGATGTCCTTGAGTGCATAACCGGCGTCGGCATCGCTCTTGGCAAGCTCAGTGTAGACAGCAGCTGCCTTGGCAAGCAGCGCTTTGACCATTTGGCCTCCAAGCAGACTCCGCTCTTTCGTAAGAATGGTTCTGACAGCCTCGGCAGCTGTAGGCGCCAGCTCCTTGTTATCAAGGTACCGGCCGGCTAGAACCAGGGCGGGCAACGTATAGGAAGATGCGAGGGCGGCAACAAGCTTCTTGCTCACTCCTGCCGAGGGATTGAGGTCAAGTGCACGGCGCACCAACTGATAACGTTGTATGGAATTAGCCTTCGAGTGCGACACCAACTGTACGTATCGCGAAAGGGCCGTCTCCCGTTGCTGTGGCTCATTCTTGGCTATAGAATAGAGAACGTCGAGCATCGAAGGACTGTCCACCTTCAAGAGTGAACGGTAAGCAGCTTCCTTGTCAGCACCTCCGGCATACTCCTTCTGCAGACGCTCTATGGCCTGGATGCTGCCGACTTGAGCTAAGAGAGGATAATAGAGGGCAGGATGCTGAGTGGACGACAGACGACTGTTAATGCGACTGTACTGTTCGTCAGCCGAAAGAGTGTGAATGGCAAACATGGCCGACTCCTGCAACTTCGGTGTGAGAGAAGACTGCGACTGCTCCATCAGGTCACAAGCCTTAGAGAATTCTGCTGGAGTAGTAAGAGTAGCTAAAGCTTTGGCAGCAGCCTTTTTCTGTTCTGAGTCGCCCGAGGAGAGAAGCTTTACGGCATCAGCATAGGCCGCTGAGACATGACGCTGTCCAGCAAGCTCCAGAGCCTTCACGGGAACATTGGGCATAGAGCTGTGAATGAGCGTAGCCAGCGCATTGCCGATATTGCCACGGAAAGCTTCTAAAGCTGCCTGAGCCTTATCGGCATGAGGGCCGGAGAGCGACTTCAGAAGTGTCTGTAAGAGTACGTCGCCTCCTATCTGTCCTGCCGAATGGATAGCTGCCAAAGCTACAGCCTCGTCGGAACTTCCTACGGCCTCTGCCACAAGCTGTGAGGCTTGCTGCTTATGATTGTTCCCCAACCATCTGAGGACATCAATCTTTGCACCGCTGCTGAGACTACTGTACTTGCTCATGAGCTGCGCGGCGAGGGCATCGCTTTCCACCAACGGTGTGGCAAGGAGCAACGCCGTGTTGCGAAGCTGCACGTCGCCGTCCTTCAGTGATGCAAGCACTTCCTTCGTCACATCGGTGCCCGGAATTTGCAAGAGCAACTTCATACCGGCACAACGCATAGCACTGTCCTTTAGTTTCAGAAGCTGCCGCGCTGCCTTGGCCACATCCTTCGAATCGGTAGCAGAAAGACGGTCGAGGAGCATGAGATAGGCATCATTGGCGTCGGCGACATCATCCTTATAGCCTGACTGTCGCGCAGCTGCAGCCAACAGCTTCAGCGACTTCACGGAGCCGCAGGCTGCAAGCGCATTATAGATAGCATGGAGATCGTTGTCGGAAGCTCCCTTGACCCATCCTTGGAGAATATCCTCCACTTCTGAGGCTGGCATCCTGCGCCAGTAGACCAAATTAGCGAGGTCTGCTATAGGGGCGGCCTTCTGCTGCATGAGTCCCACGACCTCTTCATCTACACCAGGCAGGACTGCCAAAGCACGTAGGGCATAGGGACGCAGATAGCTGTCAGAGAGATAGCCCCTGAACAGTTGGAAATCTTCCTTGTCAGCGAACTGCTGGAGCACACCCAACAGAAAAGCTGTATTGTCCTTATCGGTCACTGTGGACAGCCCTTTGACGAGGCCACTGTGGACTGAATTACGCAAGCTCTCGTGTCCCGGAGTCATAACGTAAGCGGCTATTCCGTCAATAGCATAGGTAAAAGCCACATTCTGCCCCTGTCCTGAAGGTTTGAGCATACCGACTAACATCTGCATACCCTCAGCTCCTGTAGAGGCCATCTCACCTATTACTTGGTTATACGACGCGTTATTCTGGGCTGGTAACTGAGCCAAACCGTCGGCGATAATGGTGGAAGCCACGCGGTGGCGACTGTCGCGTGTCTGTGCGCTGCTCTGCAAAACAAATGCAGAGAACAGCATAAGAACGAAAAAGTATCTTAGGTTCTTCATCTTCTTGTTTTCATTTAGGGTGACGACAATTAGAGGGTCCACTGACCGCGCATAGGCTGATTGATAAGAGCGTTGGCAGCATCATCGTTGATGAAGCGCTGTGTCTTGGGGTCGAAGTTGAGCACCTTGCGGTTAAGTCTCAGAGCCACGGTGCCGAGGTTGACAAGCGTACAGCTATGATGACCGTTCACCTCGTTGAGCGCGAACTTTTGGCGCGTCTTCACGCAGTCGATGAAATCGGTACGCTGAGGCTCAGGGTCAGGAAACTCATTGAGTTTGTTCATGATGTCGGGAATAGTGCATTCGAAACCTCGATAGAGTTTCCCCTTAGGTCCTTCGATATAGGGAGTCTTACCCTTACTTTCAAAACCTTCGCCTTCGAGCACTATCTGACAACCGTCGGCATAAGTATAGGTTATCTTGTGCCAAATACCCACGGCGTCCCAATGCTGTTGGGGAGCATCGCACTCCACCTTCACGGGGAAGTCATCGTCCTTGCCCAAGATGTACTGCACGGGGTCAAGATAGTGCTGTCCCATATCAGTCAGGCCACCGCCGTCGTAGTCCCAGTAGCCACGGAAGGTCTGATGCACACGGTGGGAGTTATAGGGTTTGTAGGGAGCCGGACCTAGCCAAAAGTCATAGTCGAGCTGAGAAGGAATGGGTTCAGTAACGAGTTTATCCTTACCCACCCAGTAGAACTTCCAGGTGAAGCCCGTGTTACCTGAGACAATTACCTTCAAGGGCCACCCTAAGAGACCGCTGTCCACAAGTTTCTTCAGCGGTTTCACCGTAGTGCCAAGCCCATAGAAAGTATCTGCGAAACGGAACCACGTATCAAGTCGGAATATTCTGTTATAGCGTTTGACAGCCTCTACCACTCTCTGTCCCTCGCCGATGGTGCGGGTCATAGGCTTCTCACAGAAGATGTCCTTTCCGGCTTTGGCTGCTTCAATAGCCATAAGGGCATGCCAGTGAGGAGGCGTAGCAATATGGACGATGTCTACGTTGGGATCGTGAATAAGGTCGCGGAAGTCATGATAAGTTTTGAACGTCTCGCCAAACATTTGCCTTCCTTTTTCAACTCCATTCTTCAGATGGTTGGCATCTACATCACAAAGAGTGGTAAGCCGGCAACGCTCGTCACTTGAGAAATGCAGGGAACTCATTCCGATACCTCCCGTCCCGATGATGCCTTTTGTCAGTTGGTCACTTGGCGGCGTAAAACCTTTACCGCCCAATACTCTGCGGGGTACGATGGTGAAAAGTCCCAACGCACCCATCGACTTCAGGAAATCTCTTCTGGTAGTCCTCATGATAGGTGTCTGTTAATATTATATTCAAGCTAACTATACAGTATTTGCAAAGATAAGCCAAAGTCAGATAATATCAAAGGAAAATCAAGATAAATTTCAAATTATTTCTTCTTACCCTGAATAGCTTGCGGAAAACCGATAGAGAGTCCACAGTCAGAAGAAGAACAGAGAGTGTCCGTAGGCTTTCCGACTCGTTACCGCATAGGCTGTCGCCACCATAAGTCCGGTGAGCACCCAGGAGACTGGATAACAGAGCATGAGCACATCGAAACCGGGCAGACGGGGACACACCAGGAATATCCACGACAAACGCAGAATGCAGGTTCCGAAGATAGTCATCAGGGCTGGCTCTAAAGAGTGTCCGAAACCACGCATCGCAGAGGCAGGGATTTCGTAACTCACGGCAATCGACTGGAAAAGGACAACATAACGCATCTGCACGGTGGCATAAGCCACAACCGAAGCATCAGTAGTGAAGAGCGAGAGAAGATAACCACGGCCAAACCAGAACAGGAGATTAGCCGACAGACACACCGTGAAACCAAAGACTAGACAAAGCCAGAACACACGCCGGCACCGCACCATCTGCCCGGCTCCGTAGTTCTGTCCGATGAAGGTGACCGCCGCCCCGCAAAACGAGGCTAAGAGAAAGTAGCTGTAGGTGCCTATCATCTGTGCCACTGAGGCCCCTGCAATAGCTGCCGGCCCGTAGCCATTGATGGCCGACTGCACAAAGACATTGCTGAAAGAGAACACGGCTGTCTGCACTCCGGCTGGCAGTCCGATGCGAAGGATACGCGACAGCTCACGGCGTCGTATATAGAGATGGCGCAAACTGAGACGGAACGCGCCCTTCTCACGATGCAGTAACCACACCACCATGAACGCACTGAAGAGATTGGCCACATCAGTGGCTATGGCGACACCTGCCACACTGAGCCGCAGCACTATGACGGTGAACAGATTGAGCAGCGTGTTGATGACTCCAGCCGCCATAAGGATGTAGAGGGGCCGCTTCGTGTCGCCTCTGCTCCTGAGCACCGCTGCGCCGAAATTGAAAATCATGAAGAAGGGAGTACCGAGAAATATTACTCGGAGATAGAGTGAGGCTCCACCGAGGACTTTCGCAGGCGTTCCCATGAGTACAAGCAAATGCTGGGCAAAAACAAGACCGAAGACCAACAGCACGCCGCCGGCAATGAGTGAGAGCACCATCGTCGTACTCACGGCATCACGTATGCCACGGGCATCACGCTGTCCGATGTGATTGGCAAGCACGACATTAGCACCCACAGAGATACCGACAAAGAGGTTTATCATCAGATTGATGAGAAACGTATTGGCACCTACAGAGGCCAAAGCCGTACTACTGTCGAAACGACCTACGACGGCGAGGTCGACAGAGTTGAAAAGCTGCTGGAGAATGCTGCTGAAGGCAAAGGGCAGTGCGAATTTGAGAATCTTTCCCGCCAAAGGGCCATGCAGCATATCGGTATTACTGCTGTTATTCATCGCTGTCTTTCATCCTGAACTTGGCCACTAAGGGCAGATGGTCGCTGAAGCCATCCAAATATTTCGGTCCGAGATAGTTGCGCCGTGGTTTCTTACCTCCATACTTTTCGTCATCTTCCAAAAGAAAAGGCTCATCGGCAACATAACATTCGGCTACGGCATTGCGCAAAGAACTACTGACCAATATATGGTCAAGACTCCCCCACTCTCCATGATAGCGGTAGGTGCCCTTGGCCCCATTGCGTCCGCGGGCATGTGCCGACACATCACTCATGCCGTGAGTGTAGATGGAACTAAGACTCTTGCTTCCTGTATAGTCATTAAAGTCGCCGGCAACAACGATATGGGCATCAGCATTCAGTGCCTTCAGCGAGTCGATGGCACGGCACAGGACTTTGGCCACCTGCATTCGGAATGGTCGCGAGGCCATCTCACCCCCCAAACGGCTCGGCGCATGTACCACAAAAACATGGAGAGTGTCACCACCGATAAGCCTTCCCGAAGCATACAGGATGTCACGAGTGGGGCGCATACCTCTTATAAGAGGTACACGCATGGCATAGGAGTTAAGGAGAGAGAAGGCAAAGGGCGAATAGACCAAAGCCACGTCAACACCACGCCGGTCGGGCGAATGAGTCATCACATAATCGTAGCCCGCAGTACGCAACAGCGACTTACGGGTTAAATCCACGAGCACACTGTCATTCTCCACCTCGCAAAGCGCCATCAGGTCGGGCAATCCATAGCCATCGCTGCCCCCGCCACAGGCAGCGAGCTCTTGGGCCACTCGGTCAACCTTGCGCCAATAGCGCGTACGAGTCCAGTGATAGCTACCTTCAGGCAGGAATTCTTCATCTTGCTTGAGGCTATCGTGCCGGCTGTCGAAGAGGTTCTCACAATTCAGCTCTACGAGAGTCAGCCAACTGAACAACAGCCATGCTATCATGTTTTCAGTGATGACGGTCCAAGTTCTACTTCAATTTAGCATAAGGAATCGTGAACTCTATATGCCCGGCGGCATAAGGTGCTATCTCGTATTGCTGATAGACGAAGTGCACTCCTGTAGGAGTCAGATAGGGTGCTTTGACGGGCAGGGGTATGGCATTGCCGTCGAGAAGCAGCATGTCGTTGAGTTCTGCATCCTTCACAGGCTGACCGTTAGCAGCAAAATATTCCAACACTCCCTTGCGTAGCAGTGGCTGGAGCCTTCGTGCCGTCTGCGTAGGACGAAGGGCTCGGATTACCTTTCCCGTCCGGCGATCAATGCTCACTCCGTAGACCGTAGTCATACCGTGGGCACCTCCCCTAAAGGAATAGACCTCAGTAACATAGGTAACAAAACGGCTGCTTTTACCGTCCAAGCGCAACTTGGCATTAGCCGCATAGGAAGGCGACGATGGGAAATCCTGCCTTATCGACTTACTGCTTGCTGTGAGGGAGTCACAGAGGAGGCGACTGTAAAAATCGAGCATCGCATGACCGTCAGAAAGGCTACCCTTGTAGGATGGCAACTTCAAATTCTGGTCGGGTTGCACATTCAAATTGATAGAAAGCACAGAGTCTAATTGTGACTTCAGATAGGAACGCACCTTTCGCGCCAAAGAGCTGTTACCCTGAGGCCAGTCAACACGTAGCGAGACATCAGCATAGCTGCTGGAATCGTTACACTCCAACGACTTGACAGTGAATGAACTAACGGTCGTTGACTTAGCTACGGTCTTCCTCTGTTTCTGTCCGCAAGCCATTAGAACAGAAAGTAGCACACACATTATTAATGTTATACGTTTCATACTTATAGCTTATAACATGTTATTAATACCATCAATCTTAATATCTAAGATGACAAATTTAGATAAAATTCCCGAATTATAAGCCAGTTGAGATAAAAAACTTAATAGATTTCCTCCCCCCATGCGCTGATAGCAAGAAAAATCAAGGCCAGCATACGCTCAATCCTATTTTACGTGCTCTAAGTCACAATTA
>OMVH01000097.1 GCA_900314365.1 uncultured Prevotella sp.
GAATTCATTCAGACCGGGGACTTCTGTTTTGTATTGCTGTCTCTCTATGGGGGAACCTTATGGTGGTTCTTTTCCTTCAAGAGAGATTGAGGTAGTGAAGCTTAGAGACCTAAGCCCTTCAGAGCCTTGTTGGTGGCATTGTTGACAGCCTCGTTAGCCTTCTTGTTGGCTTTGTTGATAGCGTCGTTAGCCTTCTGATTAGCCTTGTTGACAGCCTCGTTAGCCTTGTTCTGGGCGTTGCTCACAGCCTCGTTGGCCTTGTTCTCAGCAGCAGTCTTTGCAGCCTCGGCAGCTCCCTTGGCAGTAGCCTCGGCCGAGCTCTTTGCAGCACCGGCGATGGTCTGGACGTCGCTCTTCACAGCCGACACAGCTTCTTCAGCAGTGGTCTCAGCACTTGTGGGCAGGTTCTTGATGCCTTCAACAAGCGAGGCGATAGTGGTGTTGCCGGTGGCAACATTGTTAATCTCATCAGCATGCTTGTTGACGAACTCCTGAATTTTCAGGGCATAAGCCTTGGCTTCCTCAACCTTGCCGGCCTTTGCCAGTTCGGCATACTTTGTCTGGAGCGTGGCCAGCGTCGTGGTGACAGCCTTGGCGTCCTTAGCCTGGAGTCCGTTTGTAAGCACCGAAGTCAGGGAGTCAGCGGCAGCCTGTGCCTCAGGAGCCATGGTGTCAACAGCAGCTACGGAGTCGCTGTCGGCTCCACCTGCTACAGTTTTGGTCTTGTTGCCATTGCAGCTTGCCATGACCAGGGCGAAGGCTGCGATTGCCATTAGAACAACTTTCTTCATTGTTTTGTTACTTTGTTGGTTGATAATATGTGAATGATTTTGTCGCAAATTTACTTTTTTCCCCGATACACTGTGATGGTAAAGCTTTGAAATTAACGTAATTTGTTTCTCTTTTTCTTTCATTCAAAGTTCTTCCGACACACTATGACCAGACTTCTTCCGTTATCATATATATGAATCAAAATATGAGTGAAGATATTGAACTAAAGCCCATGTCGGCGCGCTATAATTTTCTCGCCGAACCGTTTCACTGTGATTTCAACAACCATCTGTTCCTTGGGCACTTGGGCAATCACATGCTCAACGCGGCTGACTATCATTCGTCAGAGCGTGGATGCGGTATGGCCTGGCTCAACCAGCACCACCTTACATGGGTGCTTTCGCGCCTGGCCATAGAGATGCAGGAGATGCCGGTGTCGTACGGACAATTCGCTGTAGAGACATGGGTTGAAAGCGTGATGCGTTTTTTCACGAGTCGTAACTATGCTGTAACGGGTTCCCAGGGAAAGGTCTTAGGCTACGGGCGCAGTATCTGGGCGATGATTGACACTCGAACGCGCCAGCCTGTCGACATTCTTTCGGTGCGCGACGGACTCGTTGCCCGTTATGTCGATCGCGACCTACCGTGCCCTATAGCTCCGGCTTCGAGAGTCAGGATGGGCGAAGGAGCGCTTTGCTCGTCCGCCAGAATGGGATACACCGACATCGATCTCAATGGTCATGTGAACAGTGTGAAGTACATTGACCACGTGCTCGATTTGTGGCCTCTCAGCTGGCATAAAGCCCACGGTGTGAAGCGGCTCGACGTGGCCTATGTGGCTGAGGCTCACTCAGGCGACACGCTCGACTTCTATATGGAAGAGGAGCAGGAACTGACTTTCTGTGTGAGCGTCAGGCGGCATGTGGAGGAAGGTACGGCCGTTGAGGTGTGCCGTTGCCGAGTGGAGTTCAAGCCTTGAGCCGGAGAATATGGACTGTTGCAGACCTTGGCAGTTTGTTAGTCTGCCAGCGTGAGTGGAAGAGAACCGTGTATCTAAAATAATAAGAGGTAAGTCCGTTTGTGACCACAGTAGTCGCTTTCGGCATTTCAATGGCTGTCCTTGAACGGGGGCAGCCATTTTCCGTAGGTCAGCATTCGCCATATCCATTCGGTAGGTCCGTAGCGGAAGCCATGCAGCCACAAGATGCTGAAAGCTGTTTGGAAGAGGAATACGGCCACGGCAGTGAGCTCAATGGCATAGAGTCCTTGGCTGAGACCTAAGCCGAAGCCCACGCCATAGTAGATGATAATGCCAATTAAAGATTGTCCGACGTAGTTCGTCAGAGCCATCCTTCCTGGGGCGGCAAAGAGACGAAGCATGAGGGAATGGTTGTGACGGAGACTGTAGAGGCACAGCAACGTCAGGTAGAAGAAGGTCATGGGAACCACACTCAGAAAATAGAGTAAGGAATGGACGGTGAGACCCAGAGGATGACCGTTCACGGAGTCCCACGCATAGACGGCAGAGAGGGGGATGCCTACAAGGGCAGACAGTTGCATGAGCTTGACAGTCTGTGGCTTGAGTTCGGCGATTTTAGCGTAGAGACGGTTGCGTCCGATGGCATAGCCGAGAACGAAGAGCCCAAGCACCTTGAAGACTCTGTTGCCGTCGACAAACTCCCACATGCGTTCTATCCAACCTTGTGAGAGGAAAGCAAACATAGTCGGGTAGTAGGTGGCGTCGCGTAGCCAGGTAGCAAAGTTGGACTCGTTGATACCCACACTGTGAGCTTTGGCCCACCAGGCTTCGTAGAGGGGCTCTGACAGGACGATGCCCGACAGCTCAACGAAAAGGTCGATACCGACAGGAAGTGCAAGCAACACAAAGGCGGAGAGCAGAAGCCGTTTGTTTGTCATCTTGTGAAACAAGGGAAGTATCATTCCAAGGACGGCGTAGAGACAGAGAATGTCGCCGTTCCAGATTAGGAGAAGGTGGCAGAGAGCAATGACCAGCAGGATGAGCATGCGACGGTAGAAGAGCCTCAGCCCCCTTGCGCCACGTTGATAGGCATGCTCGAGAATGATGGAGAATCCGCAGCCAAAAAGGAGACTGAATAGGGTGTAGCCCTTGCCGTCGATGAGGAAATACTGAAGGAAACGAACGATGCGGTCGACGCCAGCCGAGGGCATAGCCTGCTGGGCTTCCTTGCTAAGGAAGGTCCAAAGACCGAATTCGGGAAAGTTGGCAAGGATGATGGTGAAGAGTGCAAAACCGCGAAGAGCATCAAGGATGATGTACCTCTGTCTCTCTGTCGTAGGGCCAAGGGGCTGTGGGGTATTCATTGTTGTCAGTTGCTGTTTATGGTGCAAAGTTAGTGAAAATCCTTCACAATAAAGCCTCTCTATGTAGGTTAAGTCCGTTCTCAAATATCCACAGCAGGGTGCGGCTATTAGGTTAGGTCCGTTCTCAAACATCCACTGCAGGACGCGGCTAGGTATGTTAGGGCCTGTCCTCAAATATCCATTGCAGGGCGCGGCCCTTGTGGCCGTCCGCAAGCTGCGAATGTAGAATAGGCTTTCTCGTTCGCCCTTAGGATGCGGACGGCCCCTAACCCTACCTAGCTGCGCCCTGCAAGTCGCCGGGGCTTGACTGAATGGGCGAGAGAGTCTTTATATGAAGATAGGTTTTTCAAGTTACGCAAACGCTTATGCTCTTTCTGAGGGGTAGTTTCTTGCTGATAGGCCGCTATTATTTGTCGGGGCAGGAAAGCTCCAAATGAAGAGAGTGTGCAATGGAAAACTTTGATTTTTGATACGGAAAAAGGTGCGTTAAATAATGCTAACGCTAACCGAATCCTTTACAAATAAAAATCTCGAAATAGAGAAAATC
>OMVH01000119.1 GCA_900314365.1 uncultured Prevotella sp.
GGAGCAAAGTAAGTCTTGCTTCAAAATATGCCCGTATTTTGGCACTTTCGCGTTCGTTTTTCTTTACAAACATTCTCGAGACCTTTGATTTTTGATACGCTTTTTCGGGCCGAAGACAAACAAGTGTGCAATGTGATTTTAGTAACCCAACTAGCGTAAATGGATTCCTCTGCAGTCTGTGCTCCCATGGCAGACTACATACTACACCAAGCAGTAAAAACAGTTTTGAATCCATCGGGGGTCCTTCAATCATTTCCAATCGGGTACCAGCTAACGCTACTTATCCTCACTCAGCAGTGGATGACACACTTCTGAAACTTGAGCAAGATAACAAATACAGCGAAAGGCCGCATCAACGGTTAAAAAATCATTGATGCGGCCTACTCACTGTAAAGCTTGTTCCAGCGGAAATCCTGTTAGGATTTTGCTTTATCTTCTTCCTGGCCCGGCTTTGGTTCTTTCTTTGCAAGAGTGATTACCTGAAAACTGAAGTCGGTAATCCACTTCTGAGAGAATCCGAGATGGCGGTCATAGTCGCGTACGGCCATCACCGATTTCACCACACTGGGGTCTTTATAGCTGTTCTTTTCAAAGATGTCGTTAACAGTCTTCTCCGTCATCGCATAGAGTGATTTCTTAAAGATTGAAGGGATGCGGAGCTTGTACTTCATAAGGTTTCCAATGAGCATGAGCAGTTCCTGACTGAACCCTTGGAAACGCAGCATAAAGGTCTGCACATCCTGCAATTTACGACAGTTGCGCTTAATACTTTGATCAATCTCCTTGAAGAAGTTGTCGTCCATGCCGTAGAACTCCTGCATCATCTTCTTACAATGGTTCTTTTCGCCCAACCCGAGCTTGTTGTTCATGGTCGGAACATGCATCATCACTTTGAAGGTGCGCAGATCAGGCAACATTCCAAGATTACTGATACCGAGGTTGGCAGCCAACGAAGCCTGAAGGTAAACACGCACAAGAGTCATATAGTCCTGCATGCCTCCCACCTTTTCCTCATTGTCTTTCTTGCCTAAGAGTTTGGAAAAAAATCCCATAAAATGTCTGTATTATATATCTGTATTCGAACTAATTAGTCACTATGTGACTGCAAAGTTAGCCCAAATACGCACAAACGCCAAAGAAAAACAAATATTTTTGTGCTTTTGAAGTGCTTTTCTCATATTAAATATTTACCTTTGCAGAGTTTTAGGAGAGTGTCGCAAATGCAACCGGCAAAGGTGGCCCGCTATGTTAGGGAAGCGGAAGACAACAGCCCTGGACAAGTACGAAGAAGAAGCCTGAGAGTGGGGCTGAGATGTCCTCTCTGAAGGAAATAAAGAGCTGCTCAAAGCTGGCTGCGAACGATGATTTCCTGACAGATGTATTCAGGCAGTGCCGTGTCTGCTCACAGACCACAAACCGGGGATGGAACCGAGCTAAGGTCCGCTCAAGGACAGTGGCACACATACAACCGGAAATGGTACTAATATAATAAGGTATATAGAAATCAAAAACCATAACAGATGAAAGGAATCGTTTTGGCAGGAGGCTCCGGTACACGCCTCTACCCTATCACGAAGGGAATAAGCAAGCAACTTATTCCAATCTTCGATAAGCCGATGATTTATTACCCCATCTCAACACTCATGCTTGCAGGAATCCGCGAAATCCTCATCATCTCCACCCCCTACGACCTGCCTGGCTTCAAGCGGTTGCTTGGCGACGGAAGTGATTTCGGTGTAAGATTTGAGTACGCAGAGCAGCCCAGCCCGGACGGTCTGGCTCAGGCCTTCATCATCGGTGAGAAGTTCATTGGCGACGACGCAGTGTGCCTCGTGCTTGGCGATAACCTGTTCTACGGTGCCGGCTTCTCCGGCATACTGAAAAAGAGTGCAGCGCTCACCGAAAAGGAAGATAAGGCCGTTATCTTTGGCTATACGGTGAGCGACCCGGAGCGCTACGGTGTGGTAGAATTCGACAGCAAAGGTAACTGCCTGAGCATAGAAGAGAAACCAGCCCACCCTAAGAGCAACTGTGCCGTAGTGGGACTTTATTTCTTTCCCAATAAGGTTGTCAGCATAGCCAAGAACATTAAACCCAGTGCTCGAGGCGAACTGGAGATAACATCTGTGATACAGGAATTTATGAATCAGCGTAACCTCATGGTGGAGTTGCTCCAACGAGGCTTTGCATGGCTCGACACGGGCACTCATGACAGTCTGGCCGAAGCGAGCACCTTCATCGAGTGCATCGAGAAGCGACAGGGCCTTAAAGTGGCATGCCTCGAGGAAATAGCTTTCAAGAGGGGCTGGATAACGAAAGAAAAGCTAATAGAGACAGCACAACCGATGGCCAAGAACGGCTATGGACGCTACCTACTCTCACTCGTCAACGCAATTTAACCATACAGACAAAACAAGTAACAATCACAATAATGGAAGAAAAAAAGATCACAGACCAGGAGAACTATCTGGACAACGACAACAAGTCGGCGATTGATTTTCAGGACATTTACACTGCCCTCATCCTGAACTGGAAGTGGTTCGTGCTCTCGATTATCATCTGCTTGGGCCTCGGAGCTATCTATCTCAGGTACACTACACCTGTCTATCAGGCTTCAGCCAAGCTGCTGATTAAAGATGACGACAACAGTGCCAAGCGTAGCAATACCTTGGCTAACAATGCCAATCTCGGTTTCATCAGTACCTCAAACGGTATTGACAACGAGATGGAAATTCTTCAGTCGCACTCTCTTGCAGAACAGGCTGTGCGCGACTTGAAACTCTATGTCACCTATACTTCTAAGGGACACATCAAGGACAACTTTCTCTACAAGAACCAGCCTGTGAGCGTTGACGTTGACCCGGGCCATTTGGACAAGATTGGCAGCATCTCCATGAGCATTACACGCCAAGGCTCAGGCTACCATGTTGAAGGTAAGTACAATGCACCCAGCGGAGAGACTACCTTCAGCCGCAACATCACTACTCTTCCGGCTACCATTCCTCTCAAAACCTGCATTCTCACACTCTCAGCTACAAACTACAGCACACTGCTGCAAGGACAGACCGAGAATGCCACTATCGTATCGCCCGCAGCTATGGGCGCTCGCTATGTAGGAGCACTTAATGTGAGCCAGACCTCTAAAACGACAACTATTGCACAGCTTGTCATCAACGACCAGATTCCTGAGCGTGCCACCGATTATCTGAAGCAGCTTGTGGTTTGCTACAACCGCCAGGCCAATGCTGACAAGAACCAGAAGGCTCTCAACACGGAAGAGTTCATCAATGGGCGTCTGGAGAAAATTAACAGTGAACTTGGTAACACCGAAGGCCAGCTGGAAGCTTATAAGCGCCGCAACAACATGGTGGAACTGAAGCTCAATGCCAGCCAGGCTATCAACAATGCCGACCAGTACAGCCAGAAGCTTGCTGAAGCCAACACGCAGGTGGACCTCATCCGCAGCGTCAAGGAGAATATGAACAGCGGTGAAAAGTACCACACACTGCCTGCCAACGTCGGCATCCAGGACCAAAGTATCAACACGCTCATCAATCAGTACAACGAGCTTGCCTTGCAGCGTAACAAGTTGTTGCGCAGCGCATCAGAGACATCACCCGCAGTGACACCTCTGACAGCACAGCTCGACGAGCTGAATGCGAGCATACAGCGCGCAATGAATCAAGCTACACACAACATGCAGATTCAGCGTAACTCTGTTGCCTCGCAGTACGGACGCTACCAGGGTGAAGTGGGTGCAACGCCTGAACAGGAGCGCATCCTCACACAGATTGGACGTCAGCAGGACGTGAAGTCGGGCCTCTACCTGATGCTTTTGCAAAAGAGGGAGGAGAACTCCATCGACTTGGCTGCCACCGCCGATAAGGGCAAACTCATTGACGAACCTGTATTCGCAGGCAAAGTGTCGCCAAAGAGCTCGCTCATCATGCTCGTTGCGCTTATCTTAGGCATCGGTATCCCCGCTATCATCATCTTCCTCACACGCTTCTTCCGCTATAAGATTGAGGGTCATGACGACGTTGCCAAACTCACCGACCTGCCCATCCTTGGCGATGTGGCTGTCGCAAGTGATTCGGCAAAGACAAAGGCCGACATCGTGGTGCATGCCAACAAGAACAACCAGATGGAGGAAATCTTCCGTGGAATGCGTACGAACCTGCAGTTCATGCTGAAAGAGCACCAGAAAGTCATCATGTTCACATCGTCGGCTCCAGGCGAAGGCAAGACCTTCAATGCTGCCAACCTTGCCATGAGTTTCGCCCTGCTCGACAAACGCTGTATTCTCGTAGGTCTCGACATCCGCAAACCGCGTTTGGCAGAACTCTTCGAGATTGACGACCACCATCACGGCATCACTCAGCTTCTCATTAAGGATGATCCCAGCTGGGAGGAAGTGAAGGCTCAGATTCTGCCGTCGGGTGTCAACAACAACCTCGACGTGCTCATGGCAGGTCCTATCCCACCCAACCCCACGGAGCTCATCTCACGCAAGTCACTCGAGACTGTCGTCAACGAACTGAGAGACCATTACGATTATGTCTTCATCGACACTGCTCCTGTGGGACTTGTTACCGACACCCTGCAGATTGGACGCATCGCCGACGCAACTGTCTACATGTGCCGTGCTGACTACACGCCGAAGTCAAGCTTCGCTCTTATCAACAATCTGGCTCTGGAGAAGAAGCTGCCTAACATGTGTGTCGTCATCAACGGTATCGACATGTCGAAGAAGAAGTATGGCTACTACTACGGTTATGGACGCTATGGCAAGTACAGCCAGTACGGCTACAAGGGTCGCTATGGACACTACGGCCAATATGGCAATTATGGCGGCTATGGCTACAGCAACTACGGCAACTATGCCAACAGTAGCTACAGCGACAAGAACGACACATCTGTAAAGAGATAAACAACTGAAAAACAGTAGAATCAAAACGGGGCTGGGCTTTCGGCCCAACCCCGTTTTTAATGTAATACGACTGACATGATAATAGCAGTTGACTTCGATGGAACAATCGTAAGCAACAAATATCCAGAGATTGGCGAAGAATACCCGTTCGCTACCGACACACTCAAAATGCTTATTAATGAGCGCAACCGGCTCATTCTCTGGACTGTACGGGAAGGTAAACTTCTTGACGAAGCTGTGGAATGGTGCAAGGAAAGAGGTGTGGAATTCTGGGCCGTCAATAAGGACTACCCCGAAGAGAATGGCTCACTGAACAACAACCATTTCTCTCGCAAGATAAAGGCCGATATCTTTATCGATGATCGCAACTTGGGCGGACTTCCTGACTGGGGACAAATCTACCACATGATTCACGATGGGAAATCGTGGAACCAGGTCGTACGCGAATCAGTAAAAAGGGCACGGGGAATGCAGGAAGAACCCAAGAAGAAACCTTGGTGGAAGTTCTAAGTCTGCGTAGATATCAGATTAGGCTGATATCTACGTAGCCATGCATAACAGCATAGATGGTAAGAGCCGACACACTCTTTACCCCAAGTTTCTCGGTAATGTTTTTTCGGTGCGTGATAACGGTGGAGAGACTGATATGCAGCTGGTCGGCAATTTCCTTATTGATGTGCCCCTGCACTAAGAGTGACAAGACTTCTACCTCACGTGCCGAAAGCTGACGTTCCTCATGAACGGAAAACGATTTGGGAAGATTGCGTCCATGAGCATGCGCCATTTGCTCCATCTGTAATAGAGACTTGACGAGTTGCTGCTCGGGCTGACACACACAAAGACTCCTAAAACCAGCCGCCTCCCCCTCGACCTCTTTACTTGAAGTAAGCACAATAGTCTTCTGCCTGCTTGACATAAAGAAATCGGGATGGGCGCAAAGAATATCTTCATCAACAAAGTAATGGAAATAGGATTCTGGCTCCGACTGCATTAATGAGTCCATAGAGCTGAATTCACTTACTTTCATCAGTGGCAGCACTTCCTGAAGAATATGCCTCAGTCCTACCACGGAAAGAGTATTACGACAGATGACGGCAATCTTTGGCGACATCATGCTTGGATGGGTTGGTGACATTCTTTACTTTTCTAATCCAAATATAAATGGGCTAAACTTTCTGGCACCATGTTGCGAAAATCAACGCTAAGGCTTGCAAAGCGCTGAAGACTGTTCAGGGCTGAATGGCGCACGCCTACATTTCCTTCCGCAAGTGATGTGGCCACCTGGTCAAGAAATTCATTGGCTCCCCGGCTATTGGGTTGCTGTCCTCGCATAAACAAACGGCCGAGTATGGAGTAACCTGTTACTTGATAGAGTGCCTCACTTCGGGCTATCCATTCATAAGCTATTTGGGGTGCATAGTCAACATACTGGAGGAGATTGAAAGCCAGCATCTCAGCCAACTCCTGTGTGGTTACTTGTTCCATCCATATATCCGCAAGCTCACGCGGCATCTCGCCTGAAGGCATTATAAGTGTGGCTAAAAGTTTGCACTCGCGGATATCCTCTTTCCACAAAGCCACGGCAAGATGATAATCCTTGCCATACTCTGCAGCCATTGAACGCAGTTGTGGAAAGGGGACTCCCCAGTTCACTTTATATCCAACACCTTTCTGTCGCATGGATTGAGATGCGGGTCCGTTCATCATCAGTCGGAACGACTGCTTTATCTTCTTTATCTTGTCTTCTTCCATTTGCAGATTCAGTTACTTGTTTCATTGCTTTTACTCCCCTTCCAAGGCTCAAGCAGTCCGTAATCATGGCTGTAACGCATCATCTGATGCTCATAACTCTCGGTGTAGTCTACTTTTATGTCAGTGATGACGCCATTAGTGTCTGTCACGGGTGTCAAGCGAGGATTGATGAAGCCTTTGTATGGAGCAATATTCAAAGCCTTATAACGTCGGCATACCTCTGCATGCAGACTGGGATTCACCTTCACGGCGTATTCTTCGACAAGTCGGCGTGCTGCATCGTAGTCACCAGTACTCTTAATGCGCTGAATTTCAGCAAGCAGTTCAGCAAAAAGACACCGAAGCTTGTTGTAATCATGAATGACAAGACAGGTTTTGCTATCTCGTTGAACCAGTTCCACAGCTCCCCCGGAGTGCTCCATAGTCCATCTTGCGATGAGTGCCCGGTTTCGCATATGTGCTTCCTCTATGTCGTGACCAGGTTCTATACGCGCCAACTGGGTCATCAGTCCATTCAGCATGTAAGTGTAGTACTGAGCTTTCCAGGCCTCTTGTTCAGGCATGAGTTTAAGCTCCTGCAATTTTCGGTCGGCTATGAAATAGAGCCCGAAGAGGTCAGCCCGGGCTTCCTCAATGGTGTTGCCATAGTTGCGGAGGGCATCAGGACTTACACCAGGAAGCAGCTGTCCACTACCATGTCCCAAACATTCATGCAGGTCGGTGTGCAGGTCATCACAGAGGTCGCCGTATTTGTCAATCAATTCGCGCATCTCAACATCAGGCACGAACTCATCGTAGAAACCATTTCCTTGAGCAGCCTTATTATACGCTTCTGTGAGGTTGCCGATAGTGACACTCTTCGAACCATGTTCGGCTCTTATCCAATCAGCATTGGGCAAGTTGATTCCAATAGCCGTGGAGGGATACTCGTCACCCCCAAGCATAGCCGCGCAGACAACACTTGCTGATACGCCCACAACCTTCTTCTTCCGGAAACGTTCATCTACCGGGGAATGATCTTCAAACCATTGGGCGTTGTTGCTCACGGTAACTGTGCGATGCGTAGCTACACGGTCACGGTATTCCACTATGCCCTCCCATGAGCCTTTCAATCCAAGAGGGTCGCCATAGACCTCGATGAAGCCATTGATAAAGTCGATATCACCTTGATGTTCGTTCAGCCAGGCGATGCTGTAATCGTCGAAGAGACGAAGGTCGCCTGTACGGTAATACTCTGAAAGAAGACTTATTACCTTGCGCTGCTCCATATTCTCTGCAACAGCAGCAGCCTTACCGAGCCAATGAAGAATGCGTTGAATGCAAGGTCCATAAAGTCCATCGGCCTTGTATACATCTTCCACAAGCTCCCCATTTCGCTTTACTAACCTTGAATTAAGACCATAGGAGGGTTGTCTGTTCCCCCATTCGGGATGACTTGATACCTTGTGCTTATAGTAACGTTCAACCTCGGCTTGCGAAACTCCTTCGTAGAAATTACAAGCCGACGCTTCGACAACATCTACGCCTGCGGCTTTGTTTACTCTTTTGGGCATCACATCCGGATTGAATATCACTGGGAAAAGCTCTTCAACGAGCGAATCCACGGTCTGCCCATTCCCTAAAGGTAAATCTGCAGACTTCACATCCTTTAATGCCTGCATGAGGAATTCGGGACTAAAACCGGGGATAAACTTCTCGCATCCATAATGATGATGGATTCCATTCGAAAACCACACCCGTTTGAGATATATTGAAAATGCTTGGAATTCGTCGCTCTGTCGGTTGCCTCTGTAAGATTTCCATACAGACTCGAGCATCTTCCTGATGGCAAGATTGTACTTGCACCACTGGTCGGTAGTGATGTCACGTCCGCAGAGTGTAGCCTCCGAAAGATAATAAGCGTAAATCTTCTGCTGTAGAGATAGTTCATCAAATCCTTTCAGACGGAAGCGCAACATCTGAATATCAGCAAAATTCTCGTCTGAATAAACAAAATTGTCAGTCTTCATTCAACTTTTTATGTGATTATCATTAAGTTGCCACCGTCAGGCTCCCTCCGGCACCCGGCGATGGCAACATCAGAATCTCGGGACATTAAGCCTCAACAGCAACCGGTTCTTTCACCTTTTTTGTAGCCTTCGGCTTGCGGGCCCTTTTCTTTGGGACAACCTCTTCCTCAGGCTCCGGGGCCATGTGAAGAAGTTTGTAATCGCGTGGTGTACACCCGTTGATTTTGTAGAATGAGGCATAGAACGACTGCCTGTTGCTGAAACCAACCGTGTCGGAGATGTCCTCCATGTTCATGTCCTTGTAACGGCTGTCCACAAGCATGGCCATAGCCTCTTCGATACGGTATTTATTGACAAACGACGTGTAGTTCATATGGAATTGCACATTGACGACTGCCGATATATACCGTGTGTTTGTACCAAGAGCGGCTGCAAGCTTCTTGGCTGAATAAGTCTTGTCCTTGTACTTCTTTTGCGTAAAAATGACGTCAATAATCTTCTCCTTAAGTTCATCCATGAGCTTGGGATTGACAAAGGAACGATAGGCAGCCTCACGCTCCTTCTTCTCTGTGATATTATACTTTGCCATAGTAAAAAGAAATATAAAATTACCTCCTTATGCCCGCAAATTTACAAAGATAAAATGAGAATATCAAGTATTTCGTCCTTTTTTTTATCAAAAAAATATAACTTTGCACCCATATAGCAATATGGACATTCAAGAAATTCTACGACACTATTATGGTTACGACACTTTTCGTCCGGGCCAAAAAGAAGTGATACTCGATGCCTTGACAGGCAACGACACTTTGGTGCTCATGCCTACTGGCGGGGGCAAGAGTCTTTGCTATCAGATTCCGGCGCTGGCTCAGCCCGGGACAGCGGTCGTAGTGTCACCGCTCATCAGTCTTATGCACGACCAAGTGGAAGCTTTGAAAGCTAACGGCATTCCGGCCGAAGAGCTGAACAGCGTAAACAGCAGCGACGAGGATGTTCTCATACGACGGCGATGTCTCTCAGGCGATCTGAAGCTCATCTACGTCTCCCCCGAAAGGCTGTTGGCAGAGCTCCCCACACTCTTTGCCAACATCAGGGTCAGTCTCTTCGCCATTGACGAGGCACACTGCATCAGTCAATGGGGGCACGATTTCCGCCCGGAATACGCTCGCCTCGGCCTCCTGCACGAAAAGATGCCTTCCGTCCCAATCATGGCTCTCACTGCTACAGCCGATAAGATTACGCGCATTGATATCATCAACCAACTGCACCTGCGCGTCAACGCCCTCGCTACCCCACCCCAACACGTCTATATAGCATCATTCGATCGTCCCAATCTTTCGCTCGATGTCAAACGCGGATATAACGGACCAGAGAAGTTGAGATTCATTAAGGACCATGTACGCCGTCACCCCTATGACCCGGGAATTGTCTATTGTCTGAGCCGCAAAACCACCGAGGCAGTAGCCCGCCAACTCCAAGACGCAGGCATCAGCGCTGCAGCCTATCATGCCGGAATGACGGGTGAGGAACGTTCAAGGGTTCAGGAGAAATTTAAGAACGACGACCTGCAAGTGGTCTGTGCTACCATCGCCTTCGGAATGGGTATCGACAAGAGCAACATACGGTGGATAGTACACTATAATATGCCAAAGAGCATTGAGAGCTATTATCAAGAGATAGGAAGAGCAGGACGTGACGGCGCACCAGCCGAAACGGTGCTCTTCTACAACCTTGCCGACATTATTCTGCTGAGAAAATTCGCTGAAGAAAGCGGTCAGAAGGCGGTGAATATTGAGAAGCTCGACCGCATGCAGCAATATGCCGAAAGCAACATCTGTCGACGACGCATTCTGCTCAACTATTTTGGTGAAGAACATACCAAAGACTGCGGCAACTGTGACGTCTGCCGCAATCCTCCCAAGCGCTTCGATGGTACAATACTCGTACAGAAAGCACTCAGTGCAGTTCTGCGTACGGGCGAAAAGGCCCGCGTGAGCACCATCATCGAAATTCTGCGCGGCATGTATTCCCCTACCGTCACGCGTTTTCATTATGACACTCTGAAAACCTTCGGTGCCGGCTCTGATGTAAGCATCCGTGACTGGCAGGATTACCTTTTACAGATGCTTCAATTAGGCTACATTGAGATTGCCTACGACAGACAGAATGAGGTAAAGGTCACCAATGCGGGGCGCGAAGTGCTCTACGGCAGGAGCTTCGCTCAGCTCGTGGTTATCCAGAGAAAACAGGAGCTAAAGGGATTGACAAGGAGACAGCGGACAGCCACCAAAGGCATACCCGAGGTCCATCCCAAGATGGCCAGCGCTATGGAGTCACCTCAACTCTTCGAGGCGATGCGCCTGAAGCGACTTCAGCTTGCTCGCGAGCACCATCAGCCTCCATACGTCATCCTTACCGATAAGACACTCCACGACCTTGCACGCATGAAGCCCACAACAAAGGAAGCCTTCGCACGTGTTCCGGGCATCGGAGAGTACAAACTGAATCGCTACGGAGATATCTTTCTTGACATCATCCGCAAGCATGTATAGTATATCATTGAGTCCACTTGAAAAGTTAGTTTCACATAAATCGGCCTCTGGGTAACCTCCTCGAAAAGTTTTGATAATTAAGCAAATACATCTGCGTCTGCATGTTGCTAATGTGTTGCAAATTCTGAAATAAGCATCCATAAGCAAACATATACTCAACGTTTGCAAACGTTAGGAAAAAATAAAGAAAAGCCAAAACAAAATCCAATATTTTTGCTATTGGGGTACATCGTTTTTACAAGGCTGATAGCGATGCTACCAACATATTTTCTTACGTTGTCTTGTAATCTTAGCGATAAATATATTA
>OMVH01000136.1 GCA_900314365.1 uncultured Prevotella sp.
CCCATAGTGGGTCTGCAGATGGTGGTGACCAATTTCTTCCAGTGCATAGGCAAGGTGAAAGTGAGCATCTTCCTCTCGCTTTCGCGCCAGCTCATTTTTCTGCTACCGCTGCTCTTCCTGCTGCCCCTCTTTTTCGGCCTCAACGGGGTGTGGCTCGCCCTACCCTCATCCGACGCTATGGCAGCTTTCACAGCAATGATTGTCATCACAGTGTTCATGCGCCGAATGAAGGCTACGGCCAAGGGAACCAAAGGTCCCGACAACAACTCGTAAACCACTATTACTATGAATAAGAAAGTCATTATCAACATCGGACGCCAAATAGGATCGGGAGGCCGCATCATCGCAGCCAAACTGGCTGAGCGGTTCGGCTGCAAGCTCTACGACAAGGAACTGCTCAACATGGCAGCCCGCGAGAGCGGATTCTCCGAGAAATTCTTTGAGCAGAACGACGAGAAGGAAAACTTCATGAAGAACTTCTTCCACATACATCTGCCCTTCCTGAGCGACGGCAGCTTCTACAGCACCGCATTCTCGCAGGAGAATCTCTATAAATTCCAAAGCGATGCCATACGCAAGGCCGCCGATGAGGGCAATTGCGTCTTCGTGGGACGTACAGCCGACTACGTGCTGCGCGACCGCAAAGAGTGTGTCAATATCTTCATTACAGGCGACATCGACGACCGCATAAAAAGGGTGTGCAACCGTCGGGGGTGCGACCGCGCCACAGCCCGCAAACTCATTCTCAAGGGCGAGGAAGAACGGTCGGGCTACTACAACTTCTTCACCGGAAAGAAATGGGGCAGTGCCGACAGCTACGACCTCTGCGTCAACAGCAGTCGCTTGGGCATAGAGGCCACGGCAGACTATCTGGCCGGCTTCATCGACGAACGACTAAAATTGCTCCCTCAAGACTTCGTGAAGGAAGGGGGCGAAAAGTGAAGAAGATTGGCATTATCAGCGATACCCACGGCTACTGGGACGAACGCTATCTGAAATACTTCGAGCCGTGCGACGAAATCTGGCATGCCGGCGATATCGGAACGATGGAAGTGGCCGAACGACTTGCCGCCTTCCGCCCTCTGAGGGCTGTCTACGGCAACATCGACGGAGGCGACTTGCGACGCTTCTACCCCGAGAAACTGCGATTCCGCTGTGAGAATATTGAGGTGCTCATGAAGCATATCGGCGGCTATCCGGGACATTACGACCCAAGCATTCGCGGACAGCTCTTCGCCAATCCGCCTCAGCTCTTCATCAGCGGCCACTCACACATACTGAAGATAAAGTACGACAAGACGCTCAATCTGTTGCACATCAACCCCGGCGCAGCTGGCATCATGGGCTGGCAGAAGGAGCGGACTCTCGTCAGACTCACTGTCGACGGAGCATCCTTCGCCGACTGCGAAGTGGTCACTCTCGGCGAACGAAGCCGTAAGACCAGCGCCGAAGCCACGGAATGACCAGACAAGATGAAAAGAATATCAATCAATCAAACATAAGCAACATGCACACTTATCTCGTTACAGGTGCGGCAGGATTCATCGGAAGCAACTTCATCAAGTACCTGCTCCACAAGAAATATGTCAATGAGGACATACGCATCATCGTGCTCGATGCACTCACCTACGCCGGTAATCTCGGCACCATCAAGGACGACATCGACGGCAAGCGGTGCCTCTTCGTGAAAGGTGACATCCGCGACCGCGAACTTGCTGACCGTCTGTTTGCGGAGAACGACATCGACTATGTCGTCAACTTCGCCGCAGAGAGCCATGTCGACCGTAGTATCGAAGACCCACAGCTCTTCCTGAGCGTGAACATCTTAGGCACTCAGAATCTGCTCGACGCAGCCCGCCGCGCCTGGGTAACGGGCAAAGATGCCCAGGGCTATCCCACTTGGAAGGCCGGCAAACGCTTCCACCAGGTGTCCACCGACGAAGTCTATGGCTCACTTGGCGCCGAGGGATTCTTCACTGAGACCACGCCTCTCTGCCCTCATAGCCCCTACAGTGCATCGAAGACCAGCGCCGACCTCTTCGTCTTGGCCTACCGCGACACCTATCACATGCCCGTGAGCATCACACGCTGCTCCAATAACTACGGCCCCTACCACTTCCCCGAGAAGCTCATTCCTCTCATCATAAACAATATTCTTGAAGGCAAGAAGCTCCCCGTCTATGGCGAGGGGACCAACATCCGCGACTGGCTTTATGTGGAGGATCACTGCAAAGCCATCGACCTCGTGGTGCGCGAAGGACGGGCCGGAGAGGTTTACAACGTGGGCGGCCACAACGAGATGAAAAACATCGATATAGTGAAGCTCATCATCCGCAACATTCACGATATGATGCAAGCAGACAAGAACCTGCGCCAGGTGCTCAGAAAGCAGGTGAAGGATGCCAACGGTGACATCGATATCAGTTGGATTAACGAAGACCTCATCGAGCATGTCGCCGACCGTCTCGGCCATGACCAGCGCTACGCCATCGACCCGACGAAAATCAAGAACGAGCTTGGATGGTACCCAGAAACAAAGTTTGCCGACGGCATCGTGAAGACTATAAGATGGAATCTGGAGCACCAGGACTGGATTCGTGAAGTCACGAGTGGTGACTACCAGAAGTACTACGACATCATGTACGGAAAGGATCGTCATGGACGCACTCTCTAAGACTGTCGACTCCTATCTGCGACTGCTCAGCCGCACAGTGCTTATGGCCTCTCCGTCCGACCGCTCCAACATCGACATTCTGCTCACGATGCTCGGTCCAGCCGATAAGGAAATCATGGAAGCCTACTATGGCATAGGCGGCAAAGATGCCGTCAGTGCCTCAGAAATTGCTGCCCACTTCGGTGTGCAGCCAGAGCAGATTGAAGAGATTGTAGTCAAGGATCTGCGCCATATTGCCGTCACGCCGGAGTGGCAGATGATGCTCCAGCAGTTTCCAGAGACTGTGAGGCGGCGCATCCTGCCAAAGAATGCGGCTGGCAGCCACACAAAATAACAACTGTGCACAGCACAACGAACAGTGCGCGCACTCCTAAAGATGCTTACAGCAATGAAGAAGATAATGCTTTTAGGCTCAGGTGAACTGGGCAAGGAATTTACGATAGCAGCCAAGCGGGCGGGCCAGTATGTCATCGCCTGCGACAAATATGCCAACGCGCCCGCCATGCAGGTGGCTGATGAATATGAAGTGTTTCCGATGCTTGACGGCGACAGACTCGAAGCCGCTGTGAAGAAGCACCAGCCCGACATCATAGTGCCGGAGATAGAAGCCATCCGCACCGAACGCCTCTTTGAATTCGAGAAGAAGGGCATTCAGGTTACGCCGTCAGCCCGCGCCGTCAACTACACCATGAACCGACGGGCCATCCGCGACTTGGCAGCAAAGGAACTCGGACTACGCACGGCAAAGTATTTCTATGCCAAGACCTTCGACGAATTCAAAAGGGCTGCCGACGAGATAGGCTTCCCGTGCGTGGTCAAACCGCTGATGTCGTCGTCAGGCCACGGTCAAAGCTATGTACACAACGACGATGAATTGAAGGAGGCTTTCCACGACGCAATGGAGGAAGGACGAGGCGACGTGAAGGAGGTCATCATTGAGGAGTTCATCGATTTCCAGTCGGAATTCACACTGCTCACAGTCACGCAGAAGCATGGTCCGACCCTCTTCTGTCCTCCTATCGGTCACGTACAGAAGGGTGGCGACTACCGAGAAAGCTGGATGCCCTATGCCATCAGCAATGAGGCTCTTGCACAGGCACAGCGCATCGCCGACGAGGTGACCAAGGCTCTGACGGGCTACGGAATATGGGGTGTGGAGTTCTTCCTCACCAAACAGGGCGAGGTTATCTTCTCCGAACTCAGCCCACGCCCGCACGACACCGGCATGGTGACATTGAGTCACTGCACGAATCTCAGTGAGTTTGAGCTGCACTTCCGCGCTGTCATGGGCCTTGACATCCCGGCTATTCACCTTGAGCATAGCGGTGCCTCTGCCGTTATACTCTCACCGGTGGAGTCCGACAAGCCGCTGGACTACAACTTAGAGGATGTGTGCCACGAAGACCATGCCCGCGTGCGCATATTCGGCAAGCCCGTGGCTCACGTAGGTCGTCGCATGGGTGTCGTGGTATGCTATGACGAAGTGGGTTGCGATATGAACGCACTGCGCGACAAGACCAAGCGCCTGGCCGAAACTGTGCTGGGCACCGACCCATACATGAAGAAATGACAAAGGTTGCAGGCCTATGCCGTCATCAGTACACAGCGCGATAAAGCCAGGAAGGCTGCTCCGACGATAGTCTTTTGCCGCGGTCGTAGTCCCAGCCTTCCTCGGCAATACGCCGCCGTTTGGAATGATAGACGGGCTCGAGCGGGTTGTCGGCCGGCCGGTAGTCTTTGCAAGAGATTCCGGCAAGATAAAGCAGCATCTGGTCGAGATTATCGGTCATGAAGGGTTTCGTACGGGCCTTCCATACCTGCATCCAAACCTGGGGATGCAGCGTCTTGTACAAGGGCGAGGCATAGATCCAGAATGGAATTTCGAGTTGTTGCTTCGCCTCATTGGCTGTGTTGAAGTCGAACGTCCGGCCAAACGAGGTTCCTCCGTCGAAGACCAGCTCCCCATGATCGGGCACATAAATGACAATGGCGTCACGGCGGGAGAAACGTCGCACTATCTCCGTAACCACATAATCATTGTAGAGAGTGGCATTGTCGTAGGCTGCAAGTTGACGGATGTCCGCGGCTGTCAGCTTCGGACGATGATAGTCCGCAGCACTGAAACGGGCGAACGACGGCGGGAAACGGTCGGCATAATTGACATGTTGCCCAAGCAGATGGAAAATGAGAAGCTCATGAGGCGTAGAGAAGCTGCTGAGCGAGTCGTAGTCTTCCAAGAGCCCCATGTCATAACGATGAGTGCGTCTGTTGCGATGGCTGAACTGCGCACGACTAAGCCGGGGACTGTTCAGGAAAGAGCTTCCGTTGTAGTCCCATATATCAAGATGCGAGCTCTCTACAAATTGATTGGTCATGAAACTGACACCATACCCTGCACGACGGAAAAGATCGCCTAAGAGGGGATAGTCCTCCCAGCGCCCCTTGCAGCCTCGGCCATAGAGCGAGAACATGAGCCGGAACACTTCGGACGTCTGGTTGTAAGGAGCTATGACATCGGTGAAAACGGCAATCGATGAGTCACGCGCCAGGGTAAGCTGACGAGGAGTAGTCGGCAAAGGATAACCATAGAGTTGAGAATGACTCCTGTTGTAGGCTTCGCCAATAATGAGGACGATGCAGGGTGAACGGAAGTTGCACGAATCCACCTTGGTCTGTCCAAGATTGCGTTCCAGTACCTTCGTGCTCCTAAGATTTATTCTCACATTGCACACAGCTTGTGCCAGACGGTAGACTGGAAGATAGAAAGCGGTTGTATAGGGATGCTGCCAACTATACTGCATCTCAAGTTCAGAGTCGGCCTCAACATAATTGAGCCAGAAGTAGCGCCAGTTAACAACACTCGAAAAAGAGCATCCGATGAAAGCCACCCCCGCAAACAGTCCCATTAACGGCGCTTTAACAGGCTGTCGAAGAAAATCAAAGAGGCATAAGAGATAGGGCCTTTTTGAGTCCGCTGTCCGGGAACGGGACTCCGTCTGCACACGACAACGCGGATCGAAAACTACCCATAAATGGACAGCAGCCAATAGCATTGCAAGCAGCACCGGCGACCACAACGAGCGCAAAGTGACAAATGAGCGGAGAGCTTCTGTGGCCTCTCTCGGATTGGTGTAGAGCACATCGGTGAGGAGCATAGGCGTTATGCCACTGCCAAAACGTGAGAAGCAGAACAGGTCGACGATGGCGATCAGATAGAGCGCCACGGCCACAAAGCCTCTCACCCACCGCCTCAGCCTTGCAGGAAATACGAGAAACAGGGCACAAAGGATGTAGAGCTCAGCATAGAGCTCGAACATCCCCCTAACCTTCCCAAAGGCGTTCTCACTCCAAATGCACACAGCTCCGAGCAGATACATGAAGCAGAAGAACCGCAGATTCTCACCTACAGGCATCCACAAACAGCGCAACCACTGCCATCTGCCCACCACGGAGGGCAGATGGGCTAAGTTCTTTCTCATTGAATGAAATTTACTTTTGTCCACAAAGTTAATGGAAACAAAGAAAAAGCCCAAGAGAATGCAAGACTTTTTCTCTGACTACTGTATCTATATTTTCACCCCGTGAGCTACAATAAACGCAAGCAGGGAGCCGTTATACAATAAGATGAAAATCTATGGAAGCAAAAATCATTGACCTCAAGAAGATAGCAGACCCACGCGGCAACCTCACCACTGTGGAAGGTTTGCACGACGTGCCCTTCGCCGTGAGCAGGGTTTACTGGACTTACGATGTGCCGGCAGGAGAAAGCAGGGGCGGACACGCACACCGCCAATGCAAGGAATTTATTGTTGCCGCCGGTGGCAGCTTCTGCGTCACTCTTGACGACGGAACCGAAAAGCAGACCTTCCTGCTCAATCATCCCTATCAAGGACTGTATGTGGGACCCTATATCTGGCGTACACTCACCGACTTTTCGTCGGGAGCCGTCTGTCTGGTGCTGGCATCGGATGCCTTCGATGAGGACGACTATATCAGGGAATACGACGACTTCAAAAAAGAAGTGCTAAAGAGAGGTTCCCATGTTTGAAATCAGAAGATATACACCAGCCGACGAAAAGGCCTGGAATGCATTTGTTGCACAGTCGAAGAATGGCACGTTCCTCTTCGACCGACGCTACATGGACTATCATGCTGACCGTTTTGAAGACCATTCCCTGATGTTCTTCCTCAATGGAAAGCTCTATGCGCTGCTACCGGCCAACCTGCGGGGCAACGAGCTGTGGTCGCACGGAGGGCTCACTTACGGAGGACTCGTCATGGGATCCGACGTTAAGGCTGCCGAAACCATCAGCCTCTTCAGCGAACTCAACACAAGGCTCAAGCAGGAAGGAATCAAAAGCGTCACCTATAAGGCTATTCCCTGGATCTACCACCTTCTTCCAGCCGAAGAAGACCTTTATGCTATCTGGCGAGTGTGCCGACCACAGCTGCTGGCCCGCGACATAGCCTCAACCATCGACATGCGCCGGCGTCTGAAGTGGAGCCGCGACCGTAAATACGGTATCAACCGCGCACGCACTTATGGCATTACCATAGAGCAGAGTCAGGACTTTGCAGGCTTCTGGCAGGTTCTCGACTGGAATCTCATGCACAAATACGGAGTGGAACCAGTGCATACACTGGAAGAGATGACCCTCCTCCATAGTCGTTTTCCTGAGAATATACTGCTCTATGTGGCCCGGCGTGACAACGAGGTGCTTGGAGGTACCGTCATCTATCTGACACCCAAGGTGGCCCACGCCCAGTACATCTCTGCCAATGCCGAGGGCAAACATCTGAGGGTCATTGATGCTATATATAATAAGGTACTCAACGAGGACCTTGTGGATTTCGAATATTTCGACTTCGGAAAATCGACTGAGGACATGGGGCATGTGCTCAACGACTCGCTTATCTACCAGAAGGAAGGCTTCGGAGGCCGTGGGGTATGCTATGACTGGTACCGATGGAACGTTTGAAACACAAAGGAGAAAGAAAACGAAGATGCTGAGGAAAGAAGATATACCCTATTTGTCGCTAAAGAAAGTGACCGATGCTCATCTTGACGAAATCACCACCGCAGCCAAACAAGTCATTGACAGCGGATGGTATCTGAAAGGACGATACACGGAAGAGTTCGAACAACAATGGGGCCGTTACTTAGGTGCTCCCTACTGCGTGGCTTGCAGCAACGGGCTCGACGCTCTTACCATGATTCTGCGCGCCTATATCGAGATGGGTGTCATGACGCCGGGCGACGAGATCATCGTGCCGAGCAATACTTATATCGCCTCTATCCTTGCCATCAGCGCCAACGGACTAAAGCCCGTGCTCGTAGAACCTCGTATGGACACACTGCTCATGGACGACCGGCTCATAGAAAAAGCCGTCACGCCACGCACAAAGGCCATCATGATTGTGCACCTCTATGGTCGCTGCGCCTGGACACCACGGATAGAATCCGTCTGCCGCAATCACAGGCTGAAACTCATTGAGGACAACGCACAAGCTCAAGGCTGCACACTGCCTGACGGAAGACGCACAGGCTCCTTAGGCGACGCTGCCGGCAACAGCTTCTATCCGGGCAAAAACCTCGGTGCGCTCGGTGATGCCGGTGCAGTGACAACGAGCGACAAGGTGCTTGCCGACACGGTGCGCTCTCTGGGCAACTATGGCTCCTCACAAAAATATGTCTTTCCATATAAGGGCATAAACAGTCGGATGGACGAGATTCAAGCAGCCATACTCAGTGTGAAATTGCGTTATCTCGATGAAGAGAACAACCGTCGCAGACAGATAGCTGACTACTATTTGCACCACATCAGCAATCCGACAGTGACTATACCCTGGGCAGAGGGACTACCCACCAACTGGCACATCTTCCCCATCCTCTGTAACCACCGCGACCGTATGGCCGCTTTTCTAAGAGAACAAGGCATAGGCACGATGATTCACTACCCTATCCCACCTCACCACCAAGGCGCTTACAAGGAATGGTCTACACGCAGCTATCCACTGAGTGAGAGCATCCACAACCAGGAACTAAGCCTGCCCTGCAACCAAACTATGACCGACGAGGAGACACGACGAGTTGTAGAGGCCGTGAACGACTTCCACATATAAAGCCAAAGCACATCCTATTTTTTATGAAGCCCTCTCGTAAAGAATCAAAATCGAGTTTTGTCGGTTTCGTAACTAATTGAATGCTCGACGGCTCGCCCCATCACCTCAGACCCACACCTTTGGTGTCAAGACAGTCTTTCCATTACCATTTGAGTGTATGGTGGTGACGCATTGGCGAAATAGGACAACCAAAATCAGGATAAGCCATTTCACCGCGTTAGCCTGTTTTTACGGTTTTTCTTGCTGTGATGCAAGCCTTAGGCAC
>OMVH01000099.1 GCA_900314365.1 uncultured Prevotella sp.
AACTCTTCCTATTTTGGCGTATTTGGGAGCAAAGTAAGTCTTGCTTCAAAATATGCCCGTATTTTGGCACTTTCGCGTTTCTTTTTCTTTACAAACTTCGCGACGACCTTTGATTTTTGATACGCTTTTTTAGCCTGAAGCCAAGAGAGTGTGCAATGGAATTTCGTCTACAAACGGAGGATTTTCTCATGGCCGTCCGAAACCTGCGAAAAGAAGGTTTCTCGTGAGTCCCGATTCCCATTCCGCTTGCTCTATTTTCTAAAGATAGAAGTCGGCCATGAGCTGACTGTACCATTTACTACGACTTCCATCGGCTTCTTGTAACAGACGATCCTCAAAAACAAGGTCGGCAGTGGGATTCAGACTAAAGGAGAGCAAATGTCGACGAGGCTGTTTGCGCGCAACCGTGCGGATGTCGCAACGGGCTACGAGGGAGAAACCAGCAAAGGCTGCGGACGCAGTTATCATGCTCAGAACTTCAGAAGGAACGATGACTGTGAGCCTGCCATCAGCTTTGAGCAGTGGTTTTGAACAGGAAAACAAATCGTTGAATGATAGATTCTTGTCATGTCTCGCTATAGTTCTTCTTTCATCTTTGCAAACAAGGCTGTCAACAAAGAAAGGAGGATTGCAGACGATGCTTCCGAAGGCCTCTCCATCCCAAGTGCGACAGAAGTTTTGCAACGAGTTTTCTACAATGTGAAGGCGGTCGGAAAAAGGACTCGCCGCAAAATTTTCAGCAGCCTGCCGACAGGCAGCTGTATCCACATCTATGCCCCACACCTGAGCCTCTGCGAAGCGCTGAGCCATCATGAGAGCCATGAGCCCCGTTCCAGTGCCCACATCGAGAATCCTTGGCGCACCTTGAGCCCAGGCACCAATAAGCACACCGTCGGTGCCCACCTTCATGGCACAATCCGACTGCACAACCGTGAATCTCTTGAAAGAAAACCTATCGCCCTTCATGACTTGATAACGAAAGGCTGGAATATTTATTTCCTTTACCTACCACGTTATATCAATATAATTTAGTAACTTTGCACAGAAATCGGCAAACTCGTAAAGGCGTCGGAAAGACAGCCTGATAATGACAGCCGGAAAGGGTCATTCCACCTGTCAATGTTTAAGGAATCACGGTAGCCCTATTAAGAATAAGAAAGAATAAACCAAAGAATGGCAAAAAAGCAAAACACTTCCATACAAATGATAGCCGACTTTAACGGCGACATCTCTGAATTGCTCAACGTGAAAGTAGAGGGCGACTGCCCCATTCTAGCCACGCGCAATATGGTGCTCTTCCCCGGTATCCTCACACCTATCCTCATCGGACGAAAGCAGAGCCACAATCTCATCAATACGATTTCGAAGAAACCATCGACCATCTTCGCTGTGTTCTGCCAAAAAAATCCGGATGTTGACGAGCCAACCTTCAACGATCTCTACCCAACGGGAGTCTTCGCACGGTTGGTGAAAGTCCTCGGCGTGCCTGGTATGGGTGATAATACTACCGTTATTGTTCAGGCTTTAGGCAGGTGCAATCTCACCTCCATCACAAAAACTCGCCCATATCTGAAAGGTGCCTGCACACTCTATGCAGAGGAGCTGCCCGACTATAACAACAATGAGTTCCGAACTGCTATTGAGGATCTCAAGAAGACCACCATCGACTTTATTGATGCCAACGACGATTATCCCGACGATGCGAAGTTCGGCATGCTCAATATCCAAAACGATGTGCTCTTAGTGGACTACGTGTGCACTAATCTCCCCTTCACCGTCTCTGACAAGATGGAGATGCTCGAGTGCGATTCCATTAACGAACGGGTGATGCGCACTCTGAAAAGTCTTGACAAGGAGATGCAGTTGCTGAAACTCAAACAAGAAATCCGGTCGAAGACCCGACAGGACATCGACGAGCAGCAACGCGAATACTTCCTTCAGCAGCAAATAAAAAACATCAAGGAAGAACTTGGCAAAGGGCAGGAATCGCCAGAACGCAAGGAGCTCGAAAAGAAGGCAAGCAAGAAGAAATGGAGCAAAGAAGTGGCTCAGACCTTCAACAAGGAGCTTGACAAGCTTGACCTTTTCAATCCTCAGAGTCCGGAATACAGTGTTCAGCTCACCTATCTGCAGACTATGGTAGGACTGCCCTGGGGGGAATTCACCAAGGACGACCTGAGCATCCAGCGTGCACGCCGCATCCTCGACCATGACCATTATGGTATGGAAAAGGTGAAAGAGCGCATCCTGGAATACATCGCTGTACTGAAGCTTCGTGGCGACCTGAAGTCGCCCATCATCTGCCTCTATGGTCCTCCCGGAGTAGGAAAAACAAGCTTGGGCAAGAGCATAGCCTCCGCACTGAAGCGCAAGTACGTGCGCATTTCCCTGGGAGGTCTTCACGACGAATCCGAGATCCGGGGACACAGGCGCACGTATGTGGGAGCTATGCCGGGCCGCATCATCAAAAGCATACAGAAGGCCGGAGCCAGCAACCCGGTGTTCATACTCGATGAAATCGACAAAATCACGCAGAATACCGTCAACGGTGACCCATCGTCGGCTCTCCTCGAGGTGCTCGACCCTGAGCAGAACTCAGCCTTTCACGACAACTACCTTGACGTGGACTTTGACTTGTCGAAGGTGCTCTTCATTGCCACAGCCAACGACCTGAACACCATCCCCACCCCACTGCTCGACCGAATGGAAATCATCGAAGTGAGTGGCTACATCACAGAAGAGAAGATAGAGATAGCCCGCCGTCACCTTGTACCCAAAGAACTCAGCAATACGGGGCTTGACACTGTTGCACCGAAGCTGAAGTTCTCCAAGGCCGCCTTAGAGCGTGTCATAGAATCCTACACGCGTGAGAGCGGGGTGAGACAACTGGAAAAGCAAATCAACAAGGCCCTGCGCAAGATGGCTTACAAAGTTGCCGTGGGTGATGTGCCCGCCGATAAGCTCTCTGACATCACGCCCGCCGAGTTGGACGATCTGTTAGGAAAGCCGCCCTTCTACCGCGACATCTATCAGGGCAACGATTACGCCGGCGTGGTGACAGGACTGGCGTGGACCAGCGTGGGCGGAGAAATTCTCTTCATCGAGACCTCACTCTCGAAAGGTAAGGCTGGAAAGCTCACACTCACCGGTAATCTCGGCGACGTGATGAAGGAAAGTGCAATCATCGCACTGGAATATGTCAAGGCTCACGTTGATGCACTCGGCATTGACTACCGCATCTTCGAGCATTGGGACATACATATCCACGTGCCTGAGGGAGCAACACCTAAGGACGGCCCCTCGGCAGGCATCACGATAGCCACTTCCATAGCCTCCGCACTCACGCAACGTAAAGTGAGGAAGAACACGGCTATGACAGGTGAAATCACGCTCCGTGGAAAAGTGTTGCCCGTGGGAGGCATTAAAGAGAAGATTCTGGCTGCCAAACGGGCTGGTATCACCGATATCGTGATGTGCCAGGAGAACAAAAAGGATATCGAAGAGATTCCTGAGAAGTACCGTAAGGGGGTAACCTTCCACTATGTGGAGAATGTGCGGCAGGTCTGGGACTTCGCTCTCACCGATGAGAAGGTGGAACATCCGGTGGACTTCACTATACCCGAGGACAACAAAGACGACAACAAGGCATGACATTCGAGCTACAACATACAGACACGGCTTCCGAGGCCCGCACGGGCATCATTACAACCGATCACGGACAGGTCAAGACACCCATCTTCATGCCCGTTGGCACAGCCGGCTGCGTGAAGGCTGTCAGCTTTGAGCAACTACGCAGCGAAGTGAAAGCGCAGATTATTCTCGGCAACACTTATCACCTCTACCTAAGGCCGGGGCTTGATGTGCTCAGAGCCGCGGGCGGACTGCATGGCTTCAATGGATGGGAGCGCCCGATACTGACCGACAGCGGCGGCTTTCAGGTGTTCTCGCTCACCGGTATCCGTAAACTTACGGAAGAAGGGTGTGAGTTCCGCTCCCACATCGACGGAAGCAAGCACTTCTTTACTCCAGAGAATGTTATGGATACGGAACGTGTCATTGGTGCCGACATCATGATGGCTCTCGACGAATGTCCACCGGGACAGAGCGATTATGCTTACGCGAAAAAGAGCCTTGGAATGACCCAACGCTGGCTCGACAGATGCATCAAGCGCTTCAATGCTACAGAACCACTCTACGGCTACCATCAGTCACTGTTCCCCATTGTGCAGGGTTGCACTTTCAAGGATTTGAGACAGGAGGCTGCGAAGTTCGTGGCCGATAAAGGCGCTGAGGGCAATGCCATCGGAGGACTTGCCGTAGGCGAGCCCACCGAGGTTATGTACGAGATGATTGAGGTCGTGAATGACATCCTACCCAAGGACAAACCACGCTATCTGATGGGTGTGGGCACGCCACAGAACATTCTCGAAGCCATAGCCCGGGGTGTGGATATGTTCGACTGCGTGATGCCGACACGCAACGGTCGCAACGCGATGCTCTTCACCTATAACGGCACAATGAATATGCGCAATAAGAAATGGGAGACCGACTTCACTCCCATCGATGCTGATGGCTGCGACATGGACCGCACTTACACAAAAGCCTACCTGCATCATCTGTTCAAAGCGCAAGAGCTGCTTGCCATGGAGATAGCCAGCATCCATAACCTCGCTTTCTATCTGCGTTTGGTGACGGATGCACGTCAGCATATAGAGGCCGGTGACTTCATGAAATGGAAGGACAGCATCATCAGCCAATTAGGACAACGAATCTAAGACGGGGCAAAATATGAAGATAAGCGATACGGCAAGTCGTATGAAGACATGGAGACGGAAAGCAGTCGGTGCCTTGCACAAGCAAGCAGAGCCGGTGAAGAAACTGCACCTCGGGCACAGGCTCCGCTTTCTGCAGCGCCTCCATCCACGGCGTTATGTCAGTCTGCTTGATTGGTATATCATCAAGAAGTTCATCGGTACCTACATCTTCTCGATAGTACTCATCATCTCCATCGCCATCGTCTTCGACTTCAACGACAACCTTTCAAAGTTCACACAGTACCACGCTCCTTGGCATGCCATCATCTTCGACTATTATGCCAACTTCATCCCGTACTACGCCAATCTGTTCAGTCCGCTCTTCGTTTTCATAGCTGTCATCTTCTTCACTTCGAAGCTTGCTGGCAACTCAGAAATCATAGCAATGCTCGCCTCTGGCGTGTCGTTCAAGCGATTGCTGCGGCCCTACATGGTGTCGTGCATCCTCATTTCGTCACTCTCTTTCTATCTGAGCGCCTACGTGATTCCTCATGGCAACGTCATCAAGCAGAACTTCGACGCTCTCTATCGCAATAGCAAACGGCTCACAACAGCCGACAATGTGATGCTCAATGTCGGTAAAGGCAGCGTCATCTACATCCAGCATTTCAGCAGCAACGACAAACGGGGCTATGGCTTCTCGATGGATAAATTCCGTGACAAGAAGCTTGTCAGCCACCTTACAGCCTCAGAAATCCAGTATGACACCATCTCTGAAGCCAAATGTCACTGGACCATCACCAACTGGAAAGTACGTGAGCTGCGCGGACTCAAGGAGCACATCTCGACCGGTGCCCAAAAAGATACCCTCATACAAATGGAGCCCACAGACCTGGTATTCTCCAAAGGACAGCAGGAGACTTTCACAAGTCCCGAACTGAAGGAATACATTACAAAACAGATAAACCGAGGCTCGGGTAATGTTGTGCAATATGAAGTGGAGTACCACAAACGGATAGCCGCCTCATTTGCCTCCTTCATCCTGACCATCATCGGAGCGTCGCTCTCGTCGAGGAAGCGGAAAGGCGGAATGGGTCTTTATCTCGGTATAGGCCTGGCGTTGAGTTTTATCTACATCATGCTGCAGACGGTTTCATCAACATTCGCTATCAATGCCAACTTTCCGCCAATACTCGCAGCATGGGTGCCTAACATCATTTTTATGGTCGTGGCATATTTCTGCTACCGACTTGCACCAAATTAAACAAATAAGGTAAAAAGATTATATTCATGAAGTTTGAAGAACTAAAATTAAACGACGACGTGCTCGATGCACTCTATGACATGCATTTCGATGAGTGCACGCCGGTTCAGGAGAAGTGTATTCCAGAAATACTGGAAGGACACGATCTCCTTGGAGTGGCTCAGACTGGCACGGGAAAGACCGCGGCTTACTTGCTGCCAATTTTGAGCAAGATTGCTGACGGTGGCTATCCCCAGGACGCTATCAACTGCGTCATCATGAGTCCGACCAGAGAGCTTGCTCAGCAAATTGACCAGGCTATGCAAGGTTTTGCCTACTACCTCAACGGCGTGAGCAGCGTAGCTGTCTACGGTGGAAACGACGGTAACAGATATGATCAAGAGGTGAAAAGCCTGCGGCTCGGTGCCGATGTTATCATAGCAACTCCGGGACGCTTCATCAGTCATATCAGCATGGGAAACGTAGACCTCAGCAAGGTGAGTTTCTTTGTCCTTGATGAAGCCGACCGTATGCTCGACATGGGCTTCTCGGAGGACATCATGACCATAGCCAAATATCTGCCAAAGAGTTGTCAGACCATTATGTTCTCGGCCACCATGCCTAAAAAGATTGAGGATTTGGCCAAAACACTCCTTAAGAATCCCGTAGAGGTGAAGCTTGCTGTGAGCAAGCCTGCGGAGAAAATCAAGCAGAGTGCCTACGTCTGCTATGAGACACAGAAGCTGGGTATCATAAAGGACATCTTCAAAGAGGAAGGACTGAAACGAGTTATCATTTTCTGTGGAAGTAAAATGAAGGTGAAGCAGGTGTCTCAGGCCCTGCAGCGCAAGCACATCAATTGCGGAGAGATGCATTCCGACCTTGAGCAGGCTGAACGCGACGAGATGATGTTCAAGTTCAAAAGCGGACAGATAGATGTGCTTGTGGCCACTGACATCCTCTCGAGAGGTATTGATATTGACGACATAGCAATGGTCATCAACTACGATGTGCCGCATGACGCAGAGGACTATGTCCATCGTATAGGACGTACGGCTCGAGCTGATAAAGACGGTGTGGCCATAACTCTTGTGAGCGAAGAGGATATGTATTACTTCCAACAGATTGAGAAGTTCCTCGAAAAAGAAATTGTAAAGAACCCATTGCCTCAGGGACTGGGCGACGGGCCGGAATATAAAAGTGCAGGTAAGCCCCGACGTGGAAGTGACAGCGCAAAAAGCCGACGCCGTAAAGATCGAGAGACTACCGCTCACCGTCGTAAGCCTCGCCGCAATGCGGACAACGAACAACAACCGCGCCAACCTGAGAACCAGCAACGGAAGAAAGAAAGGCAGAACAAACAGACACCTATACAAAATGATGGCGATAATGCCAAACAGACTGGAGGGAAACGCGGTGGACGCCAACAAGCTAATGGAGCCAATGGCAACCGCCGTCGGAAACCGGAAGGACAGCAACCTCAAGCTGCAGAAAAGCAGCAACGAAATAACAACCGCAACCGCAATACTGTACGCCGCAACCAGCCTCGTAAAGTAGAGAGTACTGAAAGCAAGAGACAGCAGGAAATACCAGCTACTCAAAAGACAACCAATGAGAAGGGATTAAAGAAACTCATCCGACAACCCTTGAAATGGTTGCGCTCGCTGGGAAGGAAACGTTGAGATTGGTATTCTGCAAGTAGGCAGAAATCTTATCTTCTACCCTAAGTCCGAAAGCTATTATGGCTCTGCACACAGTAGCTTTCGGACTTTTTTATGTTATGCAGTCAATTTCCTAATGTATGATAGGGTAAATTATGTACTAAAAACTTTGCAATTTCAGATAATTATCCTACCTTTGCATAGTCATTGAAAATACAATATACTAAATAACAACTTATTGCTACACTCTATGAAAAATCAGATTCAAATTGCGCTGTCGGCACTTGTACTGAGTGCTATGCCGTCAATGGCCAGCGCCCAGAAAGCTGCATTTCTTCCGCCGACAATGGGCTGGAGTACGTGGAACACTTTTGCACTGAACATCAATGAAAAAGTCATCAAGGACCAGGCCGACGCAATAGTCAGCAGCGGTCTTAAAGCAGCAGGCTATCAGTACATAAACATCGACGATGGTTACTGGAACGGTAGAGCCGAGGACGGAACGCTGCGCATCAACAAAGATAAGTTCCCTAACGGAATGAGAGTCGTTGCCGACTATATCCATAGTAAAGGTCTGAAGGCAGGTATCTATTCTGATGCCGGCGACAACACCTGCGGCTCTGGCAACAAGCAACCTTGGGGAATGGGAGTAGGACTGGCAGGCCACGAGGATGCCGACTGCAAGACCTATTTCATTGATTGGGATTATGACTTCATAAAGGTGGACTACTGCGGTGGCGCTCACATGGGACTCGACGAGGAAGCTCAGTATACGAAGATTGGGAATGCCATTAAGAACGTAGAAAAGCTCAAAGGTAAGAACATCGTCTTCAACATCTGCCGCTGGGCCTATCCCGGAAACTGGGCTCGCAAGGTGGCCGACTCTTGGCGTACAACCGGCGATATCAATGTCTCTTGGAGAAGCCTTAAGTCAATCGTAAAGGAGAACCTCTATATCCAGGCTTATACCTCGGGCGGACACTATAACGACATGGATATGCTCGAGATTGGACGCGAGCTGACTCCCGATGAGGAGAATCTGCACATGGCTTACTGGTGCATTGCAAGTTCACCACTTCTTGTAGGATGCGACATGACAAAGATTCCGGCACACTCTCTCAAGCTCTTGAAGAATCGTGACCTGCTCGCAATGAACCAAGATCGCCTTGGAATTGGCGCACCTGTTGCCTATCGCGACGGCGAAGTTTACGTTGTGGCCAAAGATATGGGTACCATCCACGGCAACAAGCGTGCTGTTGTAGTGATGAATCTCACCGATGCTGAGCAGACCATTACCTTCCCTCTTTCTTCTGTTGAATTCAGGGGAGCTGTAAAAGTGCATGACTGTCTCACACAGCGCGACAAAGGGGTCGCTAAGGGTTCCTTTACAGCCAAGGTGCCGGCACACGGTGCAGCAGCCTATTTCATGACAGGACAGCGCCTTGAGCCAACAGTCTATGAAGCAGAGACAGCATGGCTGAGCAAGTATCAGGAAATTAAAAACCTGCCTACTGCTCGTCCTATGAACGCCGAGAGTGCTTCGCAAGGTGAGTGCGTGGGGTACTTAGGTAACGATGCCGACAACTACATGGAATGGCGTAATGTATGGAGCAACACTGGTGGAACCTATAAACTGAGCTTCCGCTATGCATCGGCAGAGGACCGCAACATGAACGTAAAAGTGAACGGCAAACAGGTGGCTTCGCTCACTAAGCTCAATAGCAATGACTATACTCGCTTCTGGAAGACCGCTACGGTGACAGTGAAGCTAAAGAAAGGTATGAACAAGGTGTCTCTCGGATGCACAAACGGTTTTGCACCAAATATCGACAAGATGACACTCAAGAAAATATAATATAGCAACTATTTGAGACATCAAAGGGGAGAGAACATTTTGATTCTCTCCCCTTTCTCTATGTATACCGACATAAACAATCAGTAAAACATATCGTAGACCATCTCAAGTTGAGGGTACATCCATCGAGCCAACTTCATTCCTCCAAGCTCGTTGGGATGAAGGCCGTCAAGGAAATAGTAGCGGTTTGTCTTGCCTATTTCAGTGAAAGGAGTCAAGCCACTCGAGGAATAAGCATCAATAACAGGAAGGGAATAGAATGCAGCAACCTCCTTAATGGCATTGACATAGTCTTTGAACGTCTTGCCTGTTGTTGGATTTTTGGCTTCATCTATACAATCTGACGAACCAATCGTATACTCCGGAGTATCGACCTCCGAACCATGGTGAATGGGCGTCATTACGACAACAGGCTTATCTCTATATTTCAAGCTCAACCCTTTAAACAGTCTGTGCAAGCCAGCATAGAAAGTTATCTCATTAGCAGCAGGACCATCAGTGAACTTTCCAAAAGGAGCCGTTCTGACATGACCAAAGTCGTTAGTTCCACCAAACACTATGACCATGTCAAGGTCGTTAGGTAACTTGACAAAACGACTGTCAAAGGAAAGAGAGTCATTAACGTCTATCTTGGCCATATGTGTTGCGCTCTTCCCGAAATTTATTGCCTTGCAACCAGTAAGTTTGGCGTAAGCACGCACATAATACCCCATCTCAGTTATCGAGTTGCCAAGGAAGCCTACTTTCTTTCCTTGCCATTTAGAGTCTTTCAAGGGTTTAATAACTGAGGCAGCATTCTGTTCTGTCGAAGCGGTTTTCTGATGCTTTCTAACGGTCTTTGAAGTCTGAGAGGAAGCAGAGCTGACAGCACACATAAACATTAAAATGATGAATATTGTCTTTCTCATAAGCAATGCGGTAATATTTTCTACGTGCAAAAATAGGAAAACTTCAGCATAGTACAAAAGATTATCAGAAAAATATATGAATAAAAAAAAACCTACCAACAATGTATTGGTAGGCATTCAGCGGTGCGTACGAGATTCGGACTCGTGACCTCCTGCGTGACAGGCAGGCATTCT
>OMVH01000103.1 GCA_900314365.1 uncultured Prevotella sp.
TTTGTCTAACAATTGTTGTCCGTTTGTCTAACAATTGTTGTCCATTTGTCTAACAATTGTTGTCCATTTGTCTAACAATTGTTGTCCGTTTGTCTAACAATTGTTTGACCATTGCTATGGTGTTTACATACAGAATCAAGAGGGGATATTTTTCATTCATTTATATAGAATCTTTTACTTAGGGCTCTTTCATTTATGATTGGTCTGGTGGGGCATGAAAGCAAGCAGCTCCCGGCCTATAGAGTGCTGAGAGCTGTTGCTTGATGTGGACATCCTATGTTCTTGCTTCGTCCTCCAAATATTATTCAGGATGTTACAATAACAGTACGCATGAGACGTAAGACAGAGATAAACCCGATAAGCATACCCTGTCAGATAAATCTTAAATGAAAGAGCCGTCTATAGGTTGGACATTTTCCGCTACGAATCTGCTGCATTATGGCGATTATTTGGTAATTTTGCAGTTTGTAGACAGGAGGCATTATTTATAGGTGTAAAGATTATCCCTGTTTACAGAATGGATTTATGGCACAATACGCATTTGGTGAGGATTTGGAAGGGAAGCGCATCGCCGTGCTCCTCTCGGGTGGTGTCGACAGCAGTGTCGTGGTGAGCGAGTTTGCCCGTTTGGGCTTGCATCCCGACTGCTTCTACATTCGCATCGGTCCTGAGGAGAAGGAGGAGTGGGACTGCAACTCCGAGGAGGACGTGGAGATGGCTACCGCTGTGGCCGCCAGATATGGCTGTCACCTCTCAGTTGTCGATTGCCACAAGGAGTACTGGAGTCAGGTGACGCGCTACACCATGGAGAAGGTACGCGCCGGCTTCACACCCAATCCCGACGTGATGTGCAACCGGCTCATCAAGTTCGGAGCTTTCCACGAGAAGGCTGGCCACGACTACGACCTCATTGCCACCGGTCACTATGCCCGTACGGAATGGATTGAGGGGCGCAAGTGGCTTACCACGAGTCCCGACCCCGTGAAGGACCAGACCGACTTTCTGGCTCAAATCTTCCCTTGGCAACTGCGTAAGGCCATCTTCCCCATCGGGCACATGCTGAAGGAGCAGGTGCGCGCCGTGGCTGAAAGTGAGCATCTCATCAATGCCCGCCGCAAAGACTCTCAGGGTATCTGCTTCCTTGGTAATATCGACTACAACGAATACGTGCGCCGTTATCTTGGTGAGAATCCCGGCGACATCATTGAGCGTGAGACCGGTCGCAAGATAGGGGAGCATCGCGGACTCTGGTTCCATACCATCGGACAGCGCAAGGGCCTCGGACTAGGAGGAGGCCCGTGGTTCGTAGTCCGCAAGGATGTGGAGCACAATATTCTCTACGTCAGTCATGGCTACGACCCTCAGGATGCCTACCGTAGCGACTTCACCATCGGCGGCTTCGACTTTCTCACCGAGGGCGTCGACGAGCTGCCGCAGCAGGTAACCTTCAAGATTCGCCATACGCCCGACTTCCACCGTGCCACTGTAGAGCCGCTGGGTAACGGTCGCTTCGGCATTCATTCCGCCGATGCCATCCACGGAGTGGCTCCCGGTCAGTTCTGTGTGGTCTACGATGAGTCCCATCACAAGTGCTACGGCTCGGGTGAAATCTGCTGGGAAGACGAGCCGGCAGAAACCGTCACTCCGGACTGACCGTGGTTTGCCAAAAGTCAACTTGCAGGGTTGCTTAACATAAATTAGTGACAGAGTTTTTGTTTCTCACGGGAAATACTATTAACTTTGCAGACGTATGAAAAGGCTTGTGAACATCTTCATAGCCTCGCTTCTTTCGCTGATGATAGTCTGGATGGGAGTGGGAGTGGCTGTGGTGCATTGCGCCCACAGCGGCCGCTACATGTTTACCGAGCAGACCTCACACTCCAGCCATTGCGAGACTCCGATGAAGGAGAAGTGCATGAAGGTGGAGGTGCACAAGCTTTCCACGCAGGCTCAGGCCCATTCTGTGGTCGTCGACTTGCAGCCCGTCTTCTCCTTTGTGGCCTTGTTGCCGGAGAACCTGCGGGTGGTTCCTCAATTCCTGGAGCCAGCGTTCCTCTCGCCCCGCATTTACGCCTGGCATTCGCCACCCAGGGATTACCTGAGCTTCATACGCATTCTTCAACTCTGATTCTGTCTGTTTGAGCCGCAGCTTTGTTGTGGCCCCATCGTCCTTGTGTCTTCGTCCTGCCGGAGCAGTGGCGCAGTTTTGCTGTGTCGCTCGGGCCGCGCAGACATACCCTAACACCCATAAACAGACAGAACAATGAAATCGAAGTATATACCATTATTATCAGCACTCACTGTGCCCCTTGCCGGCTGGGCACAGAGTCCGAAGGAGCATCCGGCACAGTCCGATACCATTGCCGACCAGACCGTTCAGGAGGTCAGCGTTGTAGCCTCGCAAGGCATACGCCGCATAAAGGGAGCCGGCATCGGAGACCTCATGGGAAAGGGCGAACTCTTCAAGGCAGCCTGCTGCAACCTTGGCGAGAGCTTTGTCAATAATCCCTCAGTCGACGTCAACTACAGCGATGCTACCACGGGTGCCAAGCAGATACGACTGCTCGGACTTGCCGGCACCTACGTGCAGATGCTCACGGAGAACCTGCCTGCCTTCCGTGGTGCCGCTGCCCCTTACGCCCTCGACTATGTGCCTGGCCCGTGGATGAAGAGCATCCAGGTGAGCAAGGGAAGCGCTTCCGTGCGCAACGGTCACGAGTCGCTGGCCGGACAAATCAATGTGCAGTATCTGCAGCCCGAGGATGAAGAGAAGACAGAACTCAACATCTATGGCAACACCATGAGCAAGATGGAAGCCAATCTCACGGCCAACCACCACTTCAATGGCAAGCTGAGTACCGGCTTCTACGGACATTTCCAGAACAGCTGGGACCATCACGACGGCAATTCCGACGGCTTCCTCGACGAGCCCAACGTCAGACAGTACAACTTTGCCAACCGGTGGGTCTACTTGGGCAGTAAGTACATCTTCCACGGCGGACTCTCGCTGCTCGACGAGTCGCGCAAGGGAGGACAGCGCACCCACGACATGGAGATGTCCAATCCCTTCAAAACCGATATCAGCACGCGCCGCTACGAAGGCTACATGAAGCATGCTTTCATCCTCGCCCCCGAGCACGGTACCAATATCGCATGGATGACGACGGCAACGATGCACCTGCAAGACGCGGGCTTCGGACTGAAGACCTACGACGTGAATGAGAAGAACCTCTACTCGCAGTTGCTCTTCGAAACCAATATGGCCCACGACCACAATCTCGCAGCCGGCTTCAGCTTCAATCACGACTATTTCGGTCAGCAGTACCGTATGCAGCACACCGCCGACCTGCAGCCTACACGCGACAACGAGAAGGAGAACACCGTGGGAGCCTATGCGCAGTACACCTACAACCTGCATGAGCGCTTCATCGCCATGGCCGGTATCCGCGTGGACCACAGCAACCTCTACGGCACCTTCGTCACTCCTCGCATCAATCTGAAGTGGCAGGTCAACGACGTGTTGGGTTTCCGTGCCTCCGTGGGAAAGGGCTACCGGTCGGTTCACGCCTTGGCAGAGAACTGCTATCTCATGGCCAGTGGCCGCAGCCTGCGCATCGACGGGAACATCGGTCAGGAGAAGGCGTGGACCTACGGCTTCAGCAGTTCGCTCTATATTCCTCTCTTCAACCGTACTCTCAAGGTGAATGCCGAGTATTTCTATTCCGATTTCATCAATCAGGCCGTTATCGACTTCGACTCTAATCCTCACGAAATCCACATCGGCAACCTTGACGGCAAGAGCTATTCCCACACTTTCCAGGTGGATGCTTCTTATGAGCCCCTCACCGGACTGTCGCTCACCGCTGCCTACCGCCGTCACATCGTGAAGACCACCTACGGTGGAAAGCTTTTCGACAAGCCTCTCACCAATCGCTACAAAGCCCTGTTGGCTGCTTCCTACAAGACTCCCCTCGGTCTGTGGCAGTTCGACGCTACGCTGCAGCTCAATGGTGGTGGCCGCATGCCTAAGCCCTACACCCTCGCCGACGGTACTGCTTCGTGGGACAGCAGTTTCGGCAGTTATCCCCAGCTGAGCGCGCAGATAACCCGTTGGTTCCGTCACTTCTCCGTGTATGTCGGTGGTGAGAACCTGACCAACTTCAAGCAGAAGCATCCCATCATCGGCTATGACAACCCGTGGGGTACCAACTTCGAGCCCAACATGATATGGGGTCCCGTGCGTGGTGCTATGGGCTACGTGGGCATCAGACTCAATCTCGGAAAGATTTAACGTCGCGGGGAAGAGGCTCACTGCAAGACTAACCATTTTTATCAACCATCCTAAAAAGTAAACATATGAAGAAGATTTTAATGACATTGCTTTTCGCCGTGGCTACAATGAGTGCTATGGCAGCAGGTAACAAGAACGACAGTACCGTTGTCTTCACCACCACCCCGCAGATGCATTGCTCAAGCTGCGAGGCCAAGATAAAGGACAATCTCCGCTTCGAGCGTGGGGTGAAGGCCATCAAGACCAGTGTGCCCGATCAGACCGTGACAGTCACTTACGACGCACGCAAGACCGACAAGGCCCGTCTGGCCAAAGGATTTTCTAAGTTTGGCTACACGGCCCGCGAGCTCAAGAAGGGTGAGAAGGTGAAGTTCGACCCCGAGGCTGCCGGAGCCAGTTGCGCCAGCATGGGCATGATGTAGAGGCTCGGTGCTTGCGCCATCCGCATTGAGCCCAGCGCTCTCAGTAGGGGCTGACAGTGACCTTCAGGTGGCTGTCAGCCCGCTTCAGTTTGTAATGTCCAGTCGTCATTCTTTACAAAGAAGACATAATTCCTACAAAATTGATAAGATTTTTTCCGGACATTCTTTCGATTATTATCAAAAAAGTCGCTACTTTTGCCCTTGATGGAGAGATATAATATAGGTATAGACGTGGGGTCTACTACCGCCAAGATGGTGGTGCTGGACCTTGAAGGACATCTCGTGTGGAAACGGTATGAACGCCATAACGCCAACGTGAATGAGCTCTTGCGCGACTATTTCACCGACCTTACCGGCCGGCTGGGGAACGCTGAGGTCAGGGTGCATGTTACGGGAAGCGTGGGCATGGCTACGGCGGAGCAGTTGCAAGCGCCCTTTGTACAGGAGGTTGTAGCGGCCATGACCTATGTGCGAAGGCTGCATCCCGAGGCGAAGGCACTCATCGATATAGGCGGTGAGGACTCCAAGATAGTGCTCTTCGAGGGGAGCAACACCGAGCTGCGCATGAACGGTAACTGTGCCGGAGGCACGGGAGCATTCATCGACCAGATGTCGGCACTGCTTGGAATCAGCAATCAGGAATTGGGCGACGAAGCCTTGTCGTCGACCCGTGTCTATGCCATGGCTGCGCGTTGCGGAGTCTTTGCCAAGACCGATGTCCAGAATCTCATCAGCCGCAATGTCCCGCAGGCTGATATAGCAGCTTCTATCTTCCATTCCATTGCCGTGCAAACCGTCACGACACTCGCTCATGGCTGTACGTTGCAGCCTCCGGTGCTGTTCTGTGGTGGACCGCTCACCTATCTGCCGGCACTCCGTAAAGCTTTTGCCGACTACTTGCAGTGGCCCTCCGACCGCTTCATCGTCACCCCGGAGAGCAACCTCATTCCCGCCGTGGGCAGTGCCTTGAGCGACGGAGGAAACTTCGTCAGTCTCTCTGAGGTAGCCCGTCGGGCGGAGGCACCTCTGAAGGTGGTGCTCAAAGAGAGTCTCAAGCCTCTGTTCCGCGATGCTGACGACTGGAAAGCATGGCGGGCCGAGAAGGATCGCTACGCTGTGACCGTGGAACCCATGCGCAGTCACGAACAGGTGACCATAGGCATCGACTCCGGGTCCACGACGACGAAGGTGGTGGCCGCCCGACCCGACGGCACTCTCCTTTTCACCTATTATGTACAGAGCAAGGGCCATCCCATCCAGGCTGCTCTCGACGGACTCCATGAGCTTGAAAAGAAAGCCTCGGAGAGCCATTGCCAGATCGACATCATCGGCTCGTGCTCTACGGGCTACGGTGAGGAGCTCATCAAGGCCGCCCTCAACCTCGACTGCAGCACCATAGAAACCATGGCTCATTACTATGCCGCACGGAGGCTTATGCCCGACGTGAGCTTCATCCTCGACATAGGCGGACAGGACATGAAGGCCATCTTCGTCGAACAGGGCATTGTGAAGCGCATGGAGCTCAACGAGGCTTGCTCCTCGGGTTGCGGCACTTTCCTGCAGACCTTCGCCGAAAGTTTAGGCTACAATGTTGCCGACTTTGCCCGTCTGGCCTGCGGTGCCCAGCACCCCTGCGACTTAGGCACGCGCTGCACAGTGTTCATGAATTCCAAGATAAAGCAAGTGCTGCGCGAGGGAGCCAGTGTGGCTGACATCTCTGCCGGACTGGCCTATTCCGTAGTGAACAACTGTTTGTTCAAGGTGCTCAAGTTCCGCGATGCCACTGAGCTCGGCCATCGCATCGTGGTGCAAGGGGGCACTATGCGCAACGATGCCGTGGTGCGTGCGTTGGAGATGCTCACGGGAGTCAAGGTGGCGCGCAGCAATATGCCGGAGCTTATGGGAGCCTATGGCTGTGCCCTCTACGCCGCTGCCCACGCTACTTCAGCCCGGCCTTTGAGTGCCTTCACCGAAGTGGCTGGCTACGAGTCGCGCGAGCTCCACTGCAAGGGGTGCGACAATCAGTGCACGGTCACCCGTTATCGCTTCGCCTCGGGCAATTCCTACTTCAGCGGCAACAAATGTGAACGCGTGTTTACCAACAGCGGGCGCAAGGTGGCTCCGGGCCG
>OMVH01000105.1 GCA_900314365.1 uncultured Prevotella sp.
ATTCGCTTGTGGAACTTGGACTTGTCTTATAAAAAAGGAGGCCTTCATCAGGCCTCCTTTATAGTGAGATGAATTGTTTTTTAGAAGAGATAGCGGTTGTCCACCACTTTGGCCTTCACGTAGAGTTCGTTCATGAAGTTGCTGGCAACTTGCATTTCCCTTTGCCGAATCTGCTGTTCTTCGGCCTTGTCGTCGAATTTGCCCTGCGTCTTAGTCTTCTTTGTTACTTGGAACACGTAGACACCAGCATTTCCCTTAACAGGCTTGGAAGAGAACTTGCCTTGTGCCGTGGCATAGACAGCGCCGCTCAAAGCGGGCTCCGTAGCCCCCGTTGTAGCTACGAATACGGGGGAGGAGAATGTAACCTGGTCGACCGTAGTAACCTTGGCACCCTGCTTGGCTGCAGCACTGACGCTCTTTGCGGTTTCAGCCTTAGCCATGAGCATTTCAGCCTTCTTGTCGCGCATCACTTCCTGCTTCACCATTTCTTTCACCTGTGGGTCATCGAGTCCACGATAGCCTACGCGGTGAATCTTGTCGAGAACCACAACCAGGAGGTTGTCACCGTTGTTACCGCATTCGTAGAGTGGAGAGACATCGCCTTCGTCTGCTTTGTCGAAGAGCCACTTCATAGCGTCCTTCGTGGAGCGAATATTGCCCAATGTGGCTTGAGCCGTAGTCACATCCTTGGCATCCTGAACGCGATATCCGTTCTTGGCTGCGTTCTTCAGAAGTTTGTCGGAGGTGAGATTAGCGCTCAGGAAGGAGTTGAATTTATTATAGATAGCAGTACGAGTAGCGGAGGAGAAGTCTATGGTCTTCTTGACGACAGCAGCCGTATACTTTGTGATGTTGTGCTTCTTGTTGAGTACTTGTACAATGATGTTGCCCTGGTCGAAGCTGATATTCGAAATCTCTTTAACTGCGGATGTGTTGAGCGTGTTGAGCAGCTTCTTGCTGTCAGCGTTCATGCTAGAACTTCCCTGATACTGGGCAGTGGTGAGCCATACGGAGTCGCCGGTCTGCTGGTATTTCTTAGCCAGAACTGCAAAGTCGGCACCTGCTTTCAGGGCTGTGTAGATAGAGTCAGCGCGCTTATGAGCCTCTTCTGGAGTGTTGCCGCCCACTTGAATCTCACGGTACTGTACGGAGTCGGGGAGTTCTTGTTTGGCAATAAGCTTGATGATGTTCAGCGTGTTGTCGAATTTGTTCTCGAAGGGAGCTGTTGTCTGACCCACTGCCATAGAATCGAGGCGGTCGGCAATCTCAGTGGTGAAAGCATCCTTGCCCACGGGTACACCTAAGTAGGGTACAGTGGATGTGCTCTTGCGCACCACTTCCTCTGGGTCTGTGCCCGAAGCAAGATCCTTCTGATAGCCTTCGAAGAGTTTCTGCAGTGCAGCGCGGTCGGCTGCCGATGCTGTGATGACGACGTCAATGTACTTGGCATCGCGGCTCTCCGTGTACTGCTTGAAGCGGAGCTTCTCAGCATTGTATTTCTTTTCGAGGTCGCTGTCGGAAATCTTTACCTTGCTGTCGTCGATACTTGAGTAAGGGTAGGATGCAAGCTGGATTTGGCTTTCCTGCGTGCGCTCATTGAAAGCCATCTTAGCCTCGACGGGGTTGGAGAGAAGGCAATGGGCAAGAAGTCCCTGGAATTTCATGGCAAGTGTCTGCTCGCGGAGTGTCTTCTCGATGAACTTCCAGTACTTGTAGATGGTCTCATATTGTTCAGCAAGCTGAGGGTTGGCCTGCTGCTGTGCCTTGTAGTCGGCAAGGAACTTCTGCAGAGCGCTGGCATCGAAACGGCGAGTTTGCTGGTTCACGAACGGTGTCTGCAGAAGCAGGGGATTAGTGCCCATGCGGAGAATATTTTCTATTTCATCGTCGGTAACGCGAAGTCCTAATTTCTTAGCCTGGTCCTCAATGATGGTGTTCTGTACGAAGGTCGACCACACCATATCCTTGACCTGAGAAAGCTCGTCATCGTTGAGGTTCTGTTTGCCTTGCTGCATCTTGATGACGTTCTGGTACTCATCTACCAATTTGGAGAATGTCTGGTAGTCCATTTTCTTCCCCAATACTTCGCCTACCTGCTGGCTGGCGTCGCTCTTGATTCCGTTGCAGGAACGGAAAGCCTCTTCGGCAATGAAGGCAAAGAGGCCAAGACCGATAATGATAATCAGGATGACACCTCTTTGTCTGATTTTTCCTAATGCTGCCATTGTTTGTTGTTTATTGTTTTATTTGTTTTCTTTTCTGAATAGATGCGGCACAGCGTCTCTCCCTCTCTTGTGCTGAGAGCTATGTGTGCCGACTGTGTCCATTTGGCTTATATAGCGTACAAAATTACTAATTATTTGTCAAACCGATAAATTTTTGGGATAAAACTTTCAGTGCTGTCCTTACAAAAGGTGCTCTCACTGAAACTTTGTATGGTGTTCGGCTTTTGGCAAAGGGGATGCCGGGCTTTACCGGGCGTATGATAAATATAAATCCGGCGGTTGCTGCAAGACTTGCAGTCTGACCGTCGGATTTAAAAATGAAGCCCGTTTAGGGTAGGAGATTTAGAAATCGCCTTCCTCGTCGGGTTTCTTCGGATTTTCCTCTATATAGTAGTCGAGGAACAGCCTGAGAGCCTTGTTGGTGGCGTTGGCCAGGTTCAAGTCCCTCCCGTTGTCGCCTTCAAGCTTCAGCGTGTTCACCTTCTCTTTGTTGCCCACGGCGATCCATATCGTTCCCACGGGGTTCTCAGCTGTGCCTCCGCCGGGTCCGGCATAGCCAGTAGCAGCGATGGCATAAGTGCATTGCAGTGCTTCGCAGGCTCCCTTCACCATCTCTACGGCTACATCCTCACTGACGGCAGTCTTGGCCTGGAGGGTTTCAGCGCTGACGTGAAGCAGGCGCTCCTTCACATCGTCAGTATAGCTCACGATGCCTCCCTTGAAATAGTCTGAGGCACCGGGTACGGCTATGATGGCCTCGGCTATGCGTCCGCCCGTACAGCTCTCTGCGGTTCCAAGCGTCTTGCCTTCACTGTAGAGACAGGCCTGCAGTTCCCGACTCAGTATTTTGTTCTCTAATTCCATATCAGATAATATTTCGGTGGATAATGATTATAGAGCTACTTAAACGTCACCTTTGAGAAGGCAGGCTTGTCGATGGAGCAAAAGTCGTGGTCGAGGTACTTATAGTAGCCCACGATGCCTATCATGGCCGCATTGTCGGTGGTGTAGCTGAATCGCGGAATGTAGACGGTCCAGCCATATCGTTTGGCGTGGTCGTAGAAGGCGTTTCGCAGTCCGGTATTGGCAGAAACTCCACCGGCCACAGCCACATGTTTGATGCCTGTGGCTTTGACGGCGAGTCGGAGTTTCTTCATCAGAATGTCAACGATGGTGTATTCGAGACTGGCTGCAAGGTCGTTCTTGTGGTGCTCCACGAAGTCCGGGTCTTCGGCCACCCATTTGCGGAGGCTGTAGAGGAAGGACGTCTTCAGTCCGGAGAAGCTGTAGTCGTAGCCAGGGATATGAGGCTCTGCGAACTTGTAGGCCGCGGGATTTCCCTGACGGGCTAATTTGTCGATGATGGGGCCGCCGGGGTAGCCGAGTCCCATCACCTTGGAGCATTTGTCGATGGCCTCTCCGGCTGCGTCGTCGATGGTCTGCCCCAGAACTTCCATGTCGTTGTAGGCGTTGACTTTCACAATCTGTGAGTTGCCGCCGCTGACAAGGAGACAGATGAAAGGCAGAGGAGGCATGTGGTGGTCGTCGTCGCTTTCTTTGATAAAGTGCGCCATGACATGACCCTGAAGGTGATTGACATCTATGAGCGGAATGCACAGCGAGCGGGCAAAGCCCTTGGCAAAGCTCACACCCACGAGCAGTGACCCCATCAGGCCTGGTCCGCGTGTGAAGGCAACTGCCGAGAGCTGTTCCTTGGTGATGCCGGCCCGTTTCAGCGCCTGGTCCACCACGGGTACGATATTCTGCTGGTGTGCTCTCGATGCCAGCTCTGGCACCACTCCTCCATAGGCGCGGTGGACTTCCTGCGAGGCAGTGACATTGGACAGCAGAACGCCGTCGCGCAGTACAGCCGCCGACGTGTCGTCACACGAGGATTCTATACCTAATATATAAATGTGTTCTTTCTTCTCTTCCATGATGCTGTGAGCTTATTCAGACAGTATTTCCACGCCGTGCTCAGTCATGAGGAAGGTGTGCTCCCACTGTGCGCTGGGCTTTTCGTCGGCTGTGATGACCTCCCATCCATAGGGATCGTCAGCGTCGATGAAGACACGCCAGGTTCCCATGTTTATCATGGGCTCGATGGTGAATACCATTCCCGGCACGAGCAGCATTCCGGTTCCCTTGTGTCCGAAGTGCATGATGTCGGGTGCTTCGTGCATGGCCAGTCCCACACCGTGTCCACAGAGGTCGCGAACGACGCCGTAGTGATATTTCTCTGCATGTTTCTGAATGGCATGGCCGATGTCTCCCACGAAGCAATAGGGCTTGGCTGCTTCGGCGCCGATGTCGAGGCACTCCTTAGTCACTCTGACGAGTTGTTCCTTTTCGGGAGTGGTCTTACCGCCGATAATGAACATGCGTGAAGCATCGCCGAAATAGCCATTATAGTCGAGCGTCATGTCAACGTTCACGATGTCGCCCACCTGGAGCACATCGGTCTTCTTGGGAATGCCGTGGCACACCACCTCGTTGATGCTCGTGCAGACGCTCTTGGGGAATCCCTCGTAGTTGAGACATGAGGGGTGGCAGTTATGCTCTCGACAGTAGTCCATGCAGATATCGTCTATCTCCTGAGTGTTCATTCCCGGGTGTATAGCTGCGGCCACAGCGTCAAGACAGCCTGTGTTCAGCTTGCCGGCAATGCGTATGCCCTCAATTTGTTCGGGGGTCTTCACCATGTCGCGGGTAGGCACTTCCTTGCCCTTGCCCTCCCAGTACATCACCTTCTCGTCGAGTTCTGTTGGTTCCTGACCGGGAAGACAATGCCATCTTTTTTTCTTTGCAAACATATTCTTATGAATTTCCGACCGCAAAAGTACTTCAAAATGAAGAAATAACAAAATAAAAGTAGGATATTATTCTACTCACTATTAAGGGGCACCGGCATCGGGACTGTTGCAGGCGGAAGAGCTGTCATCGTTCCGATGCAGATTTTATTCTGGCTTTGTGCAGAAGTAGTACACCCAGTCGTAGGGATGGGCGGTATTGAAGATAATCACCTGATAGCGCATGAGTTCAACCTTATTGTTGACATCGTGCGTAATCTTGATGACATACTCGCTGCCGCCGTTCCCCACTGTCAGCTGAAGGCTTTGCAGGGAGTCTGTCCGGGTCTCGCGGTCGACTGTTATCACGCTATATTCTTTGTTGTCTATGGTTACCGCTGACTTTCCTTGTAGCGTGATTTTAGTTTGTGATGCATGCGGCTTGGAGAACTCCTGTGTTTTCATGTCGCGGCTGCAGGTGGCCACAGCTTGATAGGTAATGCTCTGAGCCCGTATGGCTATTGAGAGCAGAGCCAAAATGAGAATAAGGGCGACTTTTTTCATTTTCCTGTTTATGTTGGGTTCTTCTGTTGAATCTACTTCCAGCCGTCGGTCTCTCCGGCTAATTCCAGCACCTTCTGCGTCCAGTCCTCACCGTTCACGGCCTTCAGTGTATGAATACCGCACGAGTTGGCAGCATCTACATTCCTCTGTCCGTCGTCGACGAAGAGCGTTTCGTCCGGTTTGATGCCTTCGTGTTCCAACATGAAGCTGAAGGCTTCGCGTGCCGGTTTCATCACTTTCATCTCATAACTCTTGTAGACAGCGTCGGCATAGTAGTGGATGGAGTGCCCCTGCGAGTCGAAGTCGTTGCTTTCGGCCCAGTCCATCATGAATGGGTTAGTGTTCGAGAGCACGATGACCTTCAGTCCGCTGCGCCTCAGTTTTAGCATGGTTTCGAGATTGCGTTGGGGCACCTCCTTGCGGTAGCCGAGCCAGCAATACTTGCAATCACTGAAGGAGAGCCTGCGCCCTGTTTCCTCGCTTGCCTTGGCAATGAACTCTTCAGCTGAGAGACTGCCGTCCTCGAGCTGTCCGAAATAGCCCTGCTGTGTGTAAGCGTCGAGTCTGCTATCCATGTCCTTGAAGCCCATCTCCACAAAGCGGCTCTTGGCCTGTGCTGTGTCGATGGTGATAATCACTCCTCCTAAATCGAAAACGAAATTACGTAACATAAAATTATCAGTCAAACAGATTGGGTTTCTTCTTTCTTGCTTCTTCGAGCGAGAGCAAGTCTTGCTGCTCTTTGTAGGAAGCTCTCAGACGGGCATAGCGCTCAGAGAGTTCGTGCTCGCACTCTGTCCTTCCCTTAGGGTCGAGGAGTTTGTGCGCCACGGGAACATTCTGGCTTGCGTCCTTCATCCATACCACTGGTCCGTGATAGACCGGTGCTATCTTCAGGGCCACATGCAGCTGCGATGTCGTGGCTCCGCCTATCATGATAGGAATGTGCAGCCCGGCTCTGTCCATCTCCCGTGCAACGTTGACCATTTCTTCAAGAGAGGGCGTGATGAGTCCGCTCAGTCCGATTATGTCAGCGTGAAGCTCCTGAGCTTTTCTCACTATCTGCTCAGCGGGTACCATTACTCCGAGGTCGATAATCTCGTAGTTGTTGCATGCCATTACGACTCCGACAATGTTCTTTCCGATGTCGTGCACGTCGCCTTTCACCGTTGCCAGCAACACTTTGCCCGCCTTGGCAGCTCCTTTCTTCTTTCCGGCCTCAATATAAGGTTGGAGAAAAGCCACGGCTTGCTTCATCGTGCGCGCCGTCTTGACCACCTGCGGCAGAAACATCTTGCCTTCGCCGAAGAGGTTTCCCACCTCGTTCATGCCCCTCATGAGCGGTTCCTCGATGATGCTGACGGCCGAGGGGTAGATGTGGAGTGCTTCCGTAAGGTCGGTTTCCAGCCAGTCGCCTATACCTTTACGCAGGGCGTAGGCCAGTCGGTCGTCAAGGGGCAGCTCGCGCCATGCACCGGCGCTCTCCGGCTGCGACCCCTTTTGTGACGGAGTTTTTTCAGTCTCGTTCTCGGCCTTCTTGCGTTCGGCCAAGGCTATGAGGTCGTCGGCGGCACCAGGACGTCGGTTGAGCACCACGTCCTCCATGATGGTGAGCTCATCCTTGGGGATGTCGGCATACGTAATCTTAGAAGCTGGATTAACAATTCCAAAGTCCATGCCGTTTTCGATGGCGTGGTAGAGGAATACCGCATGCAGGGCTTCCCGGATGTAGTTGTTTCCGCGGAAGGAAAAAGAGAGGTTGCTCACTCCGCCACTGACATGAGCTCCGGGCAGATGTTTTTTTATCCATGCGGTGGCCCGTATGAAGTCGAGCGCGTAGCTGTCGTGCTCCTCCATGCCGGTAGCTATAGCGAGGATGTTGGGGTCGAAGATGATGTCGAGAGGGTTCATTCCTGCTTTCTCTGTGAGCAGACGGTAAGCGCGCCGGGCTATCTCTATTCGACGTTCGTAAGTGGTGGCCTGTCCCTGTTCGTCGAAGCACATCACCACCACTGCGGCGCCGAAGCGCTTTATTTCGCGGGCATGGGCCAGGAACACCTCTTCACCCTCCTTGAGCGAGATGGAGTTGACAATGCACTTGCCTTGGCAGCACTTCAGTCCGGCCACGATGACTTCCCACGACGAGCTGTCGATCATTATGGGGACGCGCGCAACGTCGGGCTCCGACATCATGAGGTTGAGGAAGTTAACCATCTCCTTTTTCACATCAAGCAGACCGTCGTCCATGTTGACGTCGAGCACGAGAGCACCGTCGGCAACCTCTTTCCTCGCAATGGCGAGTGCCTCGGTGTAGTTCTTTTCCTTGATGAGGCGCAGAAATTTTCTGCTTCCTGCTACGTTGCATCGCTCGCCGACGTTGACGAACCTCACCTCGGGACTGACATCGAGCAGTTCCAATCCGCTGAGCCAGAGTGTCTCCGGCTTGGGTACGGGTACATGAGGCTTTTTACCTTTAGCCATCAGGGCGTAGCGCCGGATGAATTCGTCGGTTGTACCGCAGCAGCCGCCAATGATGTTCACCAGTCCCTCGTCGATGAATTCGGCTATCTGAGGTGACATGCTTTCGGCTGTTTCGTCGTAGGCCCCCATGGCGTTGGGCAACCCGGCATTGGGGTAGGCACTGATAAAATAGGGAGCTTTGCGGGCGAGCTCTTTGAGATAGGGCTTCATCTGCCGTGCGCCAAAGGAGCAGTTGAGACCCACGGAGAAGATGTCAAGGCTGCTGATGCTTCCGAGAAAGCCCTCTAACGTTTGTCCGCTCAGGGTACGTCCGGCTAAATCGCTGATGGTGACACTGAGCATAACGGGCAAGTCGAGTCCTCGCTCGTCCATCAGTCTGTGGGCAGCGTCCACGGCCACTTTGGCATTGAGCGTGTCGAAGATGGTTTCGATGAGCAGTGCGTCCACACCGCCGTCGAGCAGTGCCCTTATCTGTTCGGCATAGGCCTCGTAGAGTTCGTCGTAGGTGAGACTGCGGGCTGCAGGATCGCTCACGTCGGGCGACATCGAGCAAGTGCGGTTTGTGGGACCGATGCTTCCGGCCACGTAGCGTGGTCTCTGCGGTGTGGCGAACTCGTCGGCCAAGCTTCTTGCTATGCGGGCTCCTGCAAGAGCCATGTCGTAGCAGAAGTTTTCCAAGTGATAGTCGGACTGAGAGATGCGCTGCGACGAAAAGGTATTGGTCTCAATGAGGTCAGCACCGGCATCGAGATAGCGCCGATGGATATCGGCGATGATGTCGGGACGGGTTAAATTGAGCACGTCGTTGTTGCCCTTCATCTGCACGTTGGCTGCCGTCTTGTCACAATTCAGACTCTTGCGCAGCGTTTCGTTCCAGAAGTCAGACTCTTTGAGACCGTAGTCCTGAATCATAGTGCCCATCGCACCGTCGAGAATGATGATGCGTTCCCTGACAGCCTCGCGCAGGGTGGGAGAGGGGTGGGCGTGGTTATTATTCTGCGTTGTCAATGCGTGTTACGAAATTTTGTTAACTAAGAGTCAGAAGTGCTTCCTGGCTCTGTCCATCTCTCTGTTGTCTTCCTTCTGCTTGAGTGTCTGCCGCTTGTCGTATTCCTTCTTTCCACGAGCCAGTGCGATGTCCACTTTGGCACGTCCGTGTTCATCGATGAAAACGAGTGTGGGTACGATGGTCAGTCCCGGCGTTTTGCTGTCGGTCTCCAGTCGCTTTAACTCGCGCCGGGTGAGCAGTAGCTTGCGGTCGCGGCGGGCCGGATGGTTTGCGAAGGACCCGTAGAAGTAGGGGCTTATGTTCATGCCCTTGAGCCACATCTCGCCGTTATAGATAGTGCAGTAGGCATCAACGAGCGAAGCCTTGCCTGCGCGTATCGACTTTATCTCAGTGCCTGTGAGCACGATTCCGGCTGTGTAGGTGTCGAGAAAGAAGTACTCGAAGGAGGCCTTCTTGTTCTTAATCTGCACGGGGCTGCTTTTGCGTATTTTCTCTTGTTCTTTGTTCATTGCTTGTCGTTGTCTGTTGTCACCGTGACAAAGTCGGTCAGGTGGTCGTCCACATAGTGAGCCACGGCGTCGGTCCACTCTTCTTCGTGCTCGATGAACTCATCGTCGAGCTCGTCGAAGTCGGGGTATTGCTCGAACATGGCCATGAAGTCCTCGTCGGAGCATTCCACCTCTATTTTCTCGTGATGCTTGTCGTAGAGTTTCTTTCCCTGTCTGATGAGGTGGTAGAGGTCGTCGAGTCCCCATTCGCGCATGGCCACGCCGAAGGGGTTGCGGAAGATGAAGGCACCGTAGCCGTTATAGATGAGCTGAACGAATCCGCCGTCCATGACCTCTTCGTGGAGGTATTGCCAGGCCAGCAACGTTATTTGGTCGGCATTAAGCTCACCGATGTTGTCGGAAGTGAGCTGTCCGCCTATAGCCTGCGAGATAGCTCCACCCACGGCCGCGATGAAGGCATCCATTCCCTCAGCTGAGGCTTTACGCAGTGTGGCATCGCTTATCTTAACTTCTGTCATACCATGTAATTGTTATTCTGTGATATAGCTGTCCTTGAATCCGAGAAAATAGAGCACTCCGTCGAGTCCGATGGTATTGATGCTTTGTTGGGCGTTGGCCACGACCCGGGGTTTGGCATGAAAGGCTATGCCCAGTCCGGCTTCGCTTATCATGGGCAGGTCGTTGGCTCCGTCCCCGACGGCGATGGTCTGTGCAAGGTTTACCTTCTCCACCTGCGCGATGAGCTTGAGCAGTTCGGCCTTGCGCCGTCCGTCCACGATTTCACCCACACATCGTCCCGTGAGCTTACCGTTGTCATCGATTTCGAGCTCGTTGGCATAGACGTAGTCGATGCCGAACATGCGTTGCAGATACTCTCCGAAGTAGGTGAATCCGCCGCTGAGGATGGCTATCTTGTACCCGCACCGCTTGAGCACGCTCATCAGTCTGGGCACTCCCTCAGTGATGGGCAGCTGTTCGGCTATTTCTTTCATCACGCTCACATCGAGTCCTTTGAGGAGTGCCACCCGTTCGGTGAGGCTTTGACGGAAGTCGAGCTCTCCGCGCATGGCTCGCTCAGTGATGAGTTTCACTTGGTCGCCCACTCCGGCCCTCATAGCCAGTTCGTCGATGCATTCGGTCTGGATAAGGGTGGAGTCCATATCAAAGCAGATGAGTCGTCGCATGCGACGGTACATGTCATCCTTCTGGAAGGAGAAGTCCATGTCCTCCTGGGCAGCGAGTGTCATGAGTCTGCGCTTCATCTCGTCGGGATTTTTTGGAGTGCCCCGGAGCGAGAATTCTATGCAGGCTCTAACGTTCTTTCCCTGCTTGCGTATGCTCCGTCTCCCTGTCAGTCGGATGATGGAGTCGATGTTGAGTCCCTGTTGGGCAATGACTCCGGTGGCTGCGGCTATCTGGCGGGCAGAGAGTGAGCGGCCGATGATGGTGAGAATGTAGCGGTTCTTGCCTTGTCGCGACACCCAGTCCTCGTACTCGTCGTCGCTCACGGGCGAAAAGCCTATCTGCACTTGCAGTTCTGTGGCCTTGAAGAGCAGTTCCTTCATCACCTGGCCCGAATTGTTGCCGTCGATACGGATGAGGATGCCCAGCGAGAGATTGGCGTGGATGTCGGCCTGTCCGATGTCGAGCACTTGTGCGTCATATTCCGACAGGATGCCCATCACCGATGCTGTGAGTCCGGGGTGGTCCTTGCCCGTGATGCTGATGAGAATCTGTTCTTTCTTAGCTTGTTCCATGTCTTCGTTTATTTGTTGCCGGCGAAAGGTCTCAGAGTTGTTTTATCTTGACGTTTCTGAATTCTAAGGGGCCTCCCTCGCTTTGCAAGGCAATATAGCCGCGTGAGAGTTTGGTCTCGGCCTCGTTCACCTTCTGGCCATTTATCTTTACAGTGATATGTGTGCCGACGCAGCGTATCTCAACCTTATTCCACTGTCCGGCCGGACGTTCTGGGTCTGTGGAGGCAGTGCGCGGTTTCTTGGGAAACTTTGCGCTGCTGTCAGTGCCGGCGATATAGGCACCACTGAGGCCGAGCAGGTCACCGGCATGCCCAGCCTGCAACTGGCACTCTATGCCTACGGGCCATAGGCGGTCGCCGGGTTGCACGCGCTGGAAGATACCGCTGTTGGTGCCTTTGCCGTCAGTCCATCTCCATTCGAGGGTGAGCACGTAGTCCGAGTACTGCTTATTGGTGCGCATGTAGCCGAAGGGCTTTCCTGTCACTGCTATGGTTGCACCCTGAGCCTTGAATACGTTGGAGGAGCTTGTGCTTGAAGCCGGGTCGGTGAAGAGAGTCCAGTCGGCAAGACTGGCATCGTGATAGAGTGTTTGAGTGGTGGAGGCGCAGGAGGCAAGCAACAGCATGCCTACGGTGCCTGCTAAGAAGGATAGTCTGTGTAGGGTTATCATCATTCCGATTCTTTAAAACAATGATGCAAAGATAGGCAATTCGGGGCAAACTGACAAATATTCAAAAGGATAATTCAAGTTCTGCAAGTACCTGAACTTGGAAGCCGACGGCCTTGATTGTCGCAATCTTCTTGGAGGATGCACCTACTCTGATTTGTTATGCCTTTGAGTAGCATTCATTGTTTTCGGGTCAGGGAGAGCATCAATTTGGGGAGAGTGTGCAATGAAAAACTTTGATTTTTGATACGGAAAAATGGACGTTAAATAATGCTAACACTAACCGAATCCTTTACAAATGAAAATCTCGAAATAGAGAAAATCAAAGCCTTCTGAGACTGTTTTTTGAGTGCTTTTCGCTCGAGATCGGACCTCGAGGGCCTCGTCGAAGTACCTCGAG